>NZ_JAYWFT010000048.1:0-6100 GCF_043778725.1 Flavobacterium sp.
TAACTGTTTCTAATTCTTCAATTACTGGCAACAGAGCAAACAGAGCTGGTGGTGGTATTGAAGCTGTTGCTAGTACAACTACAACTTTAAACAATGTAACATTAGACAATAATAATGTAGGAGTTTCTCCTGCTGTTGCTGCTCCAGGAAATGGTGGTGGTTTTCACATTACTGGTTCAGGAAACGCTACAATAACTGGTGGAACGGTAAATAATAATATTGCTGCAGCCGAAGGTGGTGGTTTATGGAATGGTTCGGGAACTATGAGTGTTTCTGGTTCAATAGTAAACGGAAATACTGCTTCTGGAAACAATGCCGATAATGGTGGTGGTGGTTTATACAACCAAGTTGGAACTTTAAATGTGACAAACGCAACTGTTTCTAATAATAGTGCTAATGGAACTTTAGGACTTGGTGGTGGTATCTTGAATGATGGAGCTACTGTACTTGTTTCTAACTCTACTATTTCTAATAATACTTCTAAATTAAAAGGTGGTGGAATTGCAACTACAAACGGAATAGTAACTGTAGATTCTAATTCGGCAATTACTTCTAATGTCTCTCAAGGAGCAGTTGCTCCTACTGAAGGTGGAGGTGGAATTTACATTGCAGCTGGAACTGTAAATCTTACTAATGCTTCTGTTTCTTTAAACAAAGCTATTACTGGTGCAGGTTCTGGTGGAGGTGTTTTCAACTTTGCTGGTACATTAAACGCAACAGGTTCTTCTATTACACAAAATATATCTAACAGAGCTGGTGGTGGTATTGAAGCTGCCGCAGGAACAACTACAACTTTAAATAATGTTTCTCTTAACGGAAATAATACAGGTGTTATTGCTTCTGGTGCTACTGCTGCTGCTCCAGGTAATGGCGGTGGTTTTCACATTACTGGCGCAGGAAATGCAACTATAACTGGTGGAACTAACAATAATAATACAGCTGCTCAAGAAGGTGGTGCTTTATGGAATGGTTCTGGAACAATGTCTATAACTAATTCTATCGTTAATTTAAATACAGCTTTAGGAAATGTTGCTGACGATGGTGGTGCTGGATTATTTAATAATGCTGGAACTTTAAACCTAAATAATGTAACTGTAACTAACAATAAAGCAACTGGAACTGCTGGTTCTGGTGGTGGAGTTTTTGGTTTAGCTGGTACAATCTCAATTACAAATTCTACTTTAAATGCTAACTCTGCAAATCGTGCTGGTGGTGCAATTGAAGTAGTAAATGGTGTTTTAAACATAATCAATTCTAACCTTACTAACAACGATGTTGATGGTGGTGCTGGAACTCCTGCTCCAGGAAATGGTGGTGCTCTTCATACAACTGCAGCTGTAACAACAACAATCTCTGGAGGAAATGTTACTGGTAACCTAGCAAGACGCGAAGGTGGTGGTTTATGGAATCAAACTGGAAGTACTATGACGGTTTCTAATGTGAAAATTGATAGCAATATTGCAAAAGGAAACGGAACTACATTTGGTGGTGGTGGGATATTTGTAAATGGTGGAAACGTAATTGTTACTACTTCTTCAATAACTAACAACTCATCTACTGGTGCTGCTGGAAATGGTGGTGGTGTTCACGTTAAAACTGGTGCTGCTTCTATTACTACAACAACTATTTCTGGAAATTCTTCTGCGGCTAATGGTGGTGGTATTTTTAGTAATGCAACTTTAAGTATTAACGCTTCAACTGTTGCCAACAATACTGCATCGTTAAATGGCGGTGGTATTTCTAACACAAGTGCATCAGTACCAACACTAAAAAATACTATCGTGGCTACAAACAATGCTTCATCTGATGCTGATGTTGCTACTTCAACAAGCGCATTTGTATCTAATGGATATAACTTAATTGGAAAAGCAAGTACTGCAACTTTTACAGCTTCAACTGGCGATATTGTTGGAACTACTGTTTCTCCAGTAAATCCTTTGTTGGCATCTCTTGCAAATAATGGTGGTACAACTTTAACACATGCATTATTTTTTGGAAGTCCTGCATACAATAAAGGAAATACAGCTGATGGATTTAATGATCAAATTGGAAATCCTGTTTTTGCTGGACGTAGAGACATAGGTGCATTTGAAAGTCAAAATAAAGGAATTTTGTTAGGTTCTTTACCTTCAGCAATTTGTGGAACGACTCTTTCTGGATGGTATGCTACTATTCAAGCAAATTATGCTAACGGAGCTCAAGCCTATAGATTTAAAATAACTAAAGTTGATAGCAACGGTATTGCTATTGCTCCAGCGGTTATTTTAGATAGACCAGTAAATAATATCTCATTAGCAAACGTTGCAGGTACAACTTACAACGCTACTTATAGAATTGAAATTTCTTTGTACTTTGATTCTATGTGGCAACCATACGGTCCAGCTTGTAGCTTAAGTACTCCAAATCCTGAAAGTACTATTGGAAATCAATGTGGTACTACACTTTCTTCATTCTTCCAGTTTGTTACTGCAACTGCTGTACCAAATGTAAGTGCTTACAAATTTAGAGTAACTAGATTAAACACATCATTACAACCTATTGGATTACCACAAGAAACTACTCAAAGTAACAACAAATTTAACTTGTCACAATTATCTGGAATATTGTATGCAACACCATATAGTGTTGAGGTTTCTTTAAGAAATACAGATGGAACTTTCTTGCCATACAACACTTCTTGCGTGATAAATTCTCCAGCATATCCAACAACAGAAATTAGTTCTAATCAATGTTCTAATTATGTTGTACCTTCTTCTACAACTCTTGTATTTGCTAACGCTATTAATGGTGCTATTCAATACAGATTTAGATTATTTAATTCTAATGGTTATGATACTGCATTTACAAATTCATTAAACAGATTTACATTAAATAACTTTCCAGGTTTAATGGCTGGCTCTTCATATTCTGTTCAAGTAGCAGTAAAAATGCCAAACGAATCAGACTTTGGACCTTATGGAACAACTTGTTCTATTGTAACTCCAGGCGGAAATGCATCAAGACAATTGAGCGAAGATAGTCTTAAAGTAGAAAAATCATTTGCTGCTTTTGCATATCCAAACCCATTTGAAGGTAATTTCAAACTTGAATTAACAACTAACAGTGAAGATAATATTCAAGTTAAAGTGTACGACATCTTAGGTAAATTAGTAGAAGATAAAAAGATAAATTCTTCATCTATTGAAACATTTACTCTAGGAACAAACTTTACTTCTGGCGTTTATAATGTAGTTGTATCTCAAGGAGAAAATACTAAAACGGTACGTGTTATAAAAAGATAATTTTTTTTAAAATACAATAAAGCCATCTAAATTAATTTTTAGATGGCTTTTTTTTATATCAAACTCATTCTTATTGATGCGCCAATTTGTTCCTGAAAGATTTTGCTAATTTTGAAATTTAAAAAATTACAACATATTAATAATTATTAAAACCAAAAGTAATAGAAGTATTGAAAACACCTTGGTAGATGACTTCTATAATATTAATATTCAAAAACTCCATACTGGCTTAAAATGGTAAGTTTTTTAGTCGTGCTTGCTTCTACTCTGCCTATAATTTGTGCATCAACGCCATACGATTGTGAAATTGCAATTATATCATTGGCTACTTCTTGTGGCACATACAATTCCATTCGGTGTCCGCAATTAAATACTTGATACATTTCTTTCCAATCTGTTTTAGATTGCTCTTGAATTAATTGAAATAATGGTGGAACTGAAAATAAATTATCTTTTATAACATGAACATTGTCAACAAAATGCAACACTTTAGTTTGAGCTCCTCCAGAACAATGTACCATTCCGTGGATTTGAGTTGAAGAATATTTATCTAAAATAGATTTTATAATTGGTGCGTAAGTTCGGGTTGGCGAAAGTACTAATTTACCTGCATCAATTGGAGAATTATCAACAGAATCGGTAAGTTTAACAGCTCCAGAGTAGACTAAATCTTTAGGCACAGAACTATCAAAACTTTCCGGAAATTTATCGGCTAAATAATGTTCAAAAACATCATGTCGTGCCGATGTCAATCCGTTACTTCCCATTCCGCCATTATAGCCTTTCTCGTATTTGGCTTGACCAAATGATGCTAAACCAACAATAACATCACCAGGTTTTATATTAGCATTATCAATAACATCACTACGTTTTATTCTAGCAGTAACAGTAGAATCTACAATTATTGTTCTCACAATATCACCAACATCAGCTGTTTCACCACCAGTAGAATGTATGGTTACTCCAAAGGTTTTAAGCTCGGCAATTAATTCTTCTGTTCCATTAATTATTGCCGAAATCACTTCTGCTGGAATTAGATTTTTATTTCTTCCAATGGTTGACGATAGCATGATGTTGTTGGTTGCTCCAACACATAATAAATCGTCAATATTCATGATAAGAGCATCTTGAGCAATGCCTTTCCAGACAGAAATATCGCCTGTTTCTTTCCAATACATGTAGGCTAGAGAGGATTTTGTTCCTGCACCATCGGCATGCATAATTAAACAATAGTCTTGATCGTTGGTTAAATAATCGGGAACGATTTTACAAAATGCTTTTGGAAACAATCCTTTATCTATATTCTTTATAGCGTTGTGAACATCTTCTTTAGATGCAGAAACTCCGCGCATTGCGTAGCGTTGGCTGTGGTCAGAACTCATTTGTGTAGCTGTTGTGTTGTTGTGCAAAGATAATTGAAAGAATGAAAAAAGCAGATTTCAAATTAGATTTTTTATACTTAATTTTCAATTATTAAAATTTCAACTCTTCTATTTTCATCTTCTTCGAGCGAATTTTTTTCTGGTACAGAATGTATAGGTCTTGAAACTCCATATCCTTTATATGTCATTCGGTTTCTATTTATTTTATTTCTTATCAAGTAATTGTAAACTGTCTTTGCCCTTGCCTCCGAAATTACATCGTCTTGTTGTGGAAGTTTACAGCAAATGTGTCCTTGTATTTCAATTTTTAAATTGGGATTATCATTCATGACACACAACAATTCATACAAAACAGGCTCTGACTTGGGTACTATTTTTGCCGAATTATTAAAAAAATAAAAATTGGGTAACTTTATTAAATCACCTTTTTGAGCAATCTTCATTTTATCTTTCAACACTTCTTTGGCCAGCTCTACTTCTTTGGCAGCTAAATTGGTTTGTGTTTTTTCTTGAAATAAAATGGTTACGCGCCTGTTTTCGCCTTGTACTTTAGACTGTTCAAAATCTTCTCCAAAACCGCGAATTTCTATATCTTTAATAACTTCTATCTCACTTTCTTTTAAAAAACCATAAACTTCATTAACGCGTTTCATAGCCAATGTATCGTTGTAAACATTAGTTCCTTTGCTATCGCAAAACCCATACATCTTGGTTACTTGATAATTTTTACCTTCGGCAATCCAAGAGTTTATTTTTTTTACAGCTTCGTCATTTAAATTGAATTTATCAAAATCAAAATAAATATCTAGTTTTTTTTGAGAGAAACTAAGCAACGACATTGTTGTACACAATATGCAGATTATATTTTTCATAGTGAAACTATTTTTCTAATATCATTATCTCTACTCGCCTATTTCTAGCTGCTTCAAATTCGCTTTTTTCAGGAATAGGAAACTTGGGTTTAGAAACTCCAAATCCTTTAACTTGTATTCTTCGTTCGCTGATTTCCTCAGACACCAATATCCTTTTTACTTGTCGTGCTCTATCTAATGATAAATTTCTAGCATCTTTGGGCATACAACAAATGTGTCCTTGAATTTCAATTTTAAGTTTAGGAAATGTATTCATTACTAAAATTAACTCATCAATAGCGCGTTTGGATGATGGTACAATTGCAAATGTATTAACATAAAAATTAATGTCATTCAATCTTATTAGCGTTCCTTTTCTTGACAATTTTATCTTATCCTCTAAAGTCGCATTTTCAGGAAAATTCATGTATCCGAAGAAAACGGGTAACATCACCACAGTGGCTGGCAATGGTTTTGCAACCTTCCATGGGGATAACATTCAAAGCTCATTAAGTATGTTAAATCGACCTTCTGGTGTTGCAATTGATGCATCACGAAACATTTACTTCGCTGACATACAAAATCA
>NZ_JAYWFT010000049.1:0-15350 GCF_043778725.1 Flavobacterium sp.
GCATCTAGAACTCCAACTTTGAATCCCATTTTGGCCAAAGTCACGGCTAGATTTGCTGTAGTAGTAGATTTTCCAACGCCACCTTTTCCTGAAGCTACAGCAATAATATTGCTAATTCCGGGAATAGATTTTCCTTTAATTTCGTTTGGATTTTCTTTAGCTTCTACTTTAATGTTAACTTTCACGATTGCATCTTGAGAAAATTGCTCGTGAATTAGTTTCTTAATATCGTCTTCAGCACGTTTTTTTATGTGCATTGCCGGAGTTGAAATTAACAAATCGACTGTTACTTCATTGCCAAAAATAAGTACATTTTTTACTGCACCACTTTCAACCATATTTTTTCCTTCGCCTGCAATAGTTATTGTTTCTAACGCTTTTAGGATTTCTTTTCTATCTAACTTCATTATCAATGTTTTATATAAAATATCATTCTTTTTATTCAGACTGATTTTAGATTGCAAAGATAGTAAGAAGTTTAGGAGTTTAAAAGTTTAGGAGTTTAAAGTTTTGTTATAATCAAATAGTTATAATTTATTGCCTTTAATAAGGTTGATTTTGAAATTGGTATATTGTAGTTGCATCGTATTTTTTAAAACATCATATTCTGACGAAAGTAATATATTTTTAACCGATGTTAGTGAAATTGATTCTATTTTTCCTGACAAAAACTTAGCTTGAGTTGTTGTAAATGATGCTTTTGCGTAAGAAAGTGTTTCTACAAATTTATTATGAAGTTGTAAATAATTTAGTCGGTTTTGATTTTCTAATGCAATTTGATTTTCTATTTTTTGTTTTTCTTGATTGATGATTAGTTTGTTTTTTTCGGTTTCAATTTGGGCAGCAGCATTTTTTTTACTGTTTCTAAATCCGTTAAAAATGGGCAGACTTAATTGAACTCCAACTTGCTGGTTTTTGTTATTACCAATTTGATTATTAAAATTATCTACAATAGCATTTGGCTGATTTAAAGGCTTGTAATAAAAACTTGAAATAGAATAAAAAGTGGATAAAACTGGTAAGTTATTGGCTCTTTGAAAACGCAATGTTTTTAAACTGCTTTTATAATTTAGTTCGGCCGATTTTATTTTTGGATTGGAAATTTCATTGGAAACTTGGGCTTCAACATTGGATGAATTTGAAATTAATACAACATCTAAAGTCGCAATATCAGTGGCATTCATTAATTGAAACAATTGGATTTTTTGGAAATCATACAATTGCTTGGTTTCTAAAATTCGTTTTTCTTCTTGAGCAAAACTCAATTGAATGTCGTACAAATCGCTTTTGGGTTTTTTTCCAATTTCGACTTCTTTAGAAATTCTATCCAAATTGAAAACGGCATTTTTAAATTGTTCTTTCTGAATTTTTAGTAATTCTTGGGTAAAAAGCGCTTGATAATAACTGTCTAAAAGTTGTAATTTATATTCGTTTTCAATGATTTCTTTGTCGGATTTTGCTTTTTCGATATCAATTTTATTTTTCTGCACATTGGCAAAAGCACTAAAATCGATTAAATTCATGTTGGCATTGATGTAGAAATTATCGTATTGAATATTAGAACTTACTCGACCATTTGTTGACGGATCGATGGTTGAACCAAAATTATAACTTTGGTTTCCATTGAAACTAACGTTTGGTAATAATTGATTCCAAACCGAATTACTGCTTTTTTGAACACGCTTCACTTCGAGTTGACGAATTTTAATTTCGATATTGTTTTCTAATGCTTTGTCGATACATTTTTGCAACGGCCAAGAATTTTCCTGACCGTTTGCAAAAGTGCTTGAGATAACTATTAAACTCAAAAATATTTTTTTAATTGAAACCATTTTAATTTTCTTCTTCGGATTGAACTGACTTTGTAGTGTAGAATATAATTTAAACCATTAAGAGATTAAGGTTATTAAGACTTAATGAAACTTAATTTCTTAATGGTTCATTTTTTTGGCAGTTGAATTTTGCAATTGAAATTGACTTTTGAAATTCATCATTCATACTTCAAATACTTCAAAACATCAACTCTTGTTGCTTGATAAGCTCGTGACAAAACCACAACCAACGTTAAAATCAGTAGAACAATAAATCCAATGATGAATGGAATTACAGAAATATCAATTCTGAAAGCGAAATTCTCAAGCCATAAATTGAGCAAATAATACACTGGAAATAGCGCAATTAAAAACCCAATTACACAAAAAACGAGGTATTGTTTGGATAATTCTTTTAGTAAAACATTGGTTTCTGCACCAAGTGTTTTTCTGATAACGATTTCTTTCATGCGTCTTTGGATAGAAAATGATGCTAATGAAAACAATCCGAAAAGCGCAATTAAAATTACAATTATGTTCAGTAACGAAAATAAATTCTTCTGTTTTACGTAGGTTTCATAGGTTCTTGCATACGCTTTATCGACAAAATCATATTTAAACGGATATTCGGTATCGACATTTTTTACCCAAAATTTTTCGATGTCTGCAATGGTTTGCTCCATGTTTTCGGGTTTTACTTTTACATAAACATCACTTAAATTCCCAACCATCCAACTGACCGTTTTGAAGTGAAAAAACACCATTGGTGGCACTTTTCCTTGTGGATTAAAAAGGCTAAAATCTTTTACAACTCCTATTATTTTGAACTTATTATCGTTCCAATCGATATTTTTACCAATTGGGTTTTTCTCGTTCATCATTTTCAAAGCGGTTTCGTTTACCATCATTGAATTGATAGTGTCTGATGCTATTTTTGAATCTAAATAACGTCCTTGAACCATTGGTATTTTCATCATTTCGAGCATATCAAAATCAACGGCAATATTTTGTGCTTGAATATTTTCTCCATTATGACTAAACCCAGAAGAGGAGTCGTTTCCGCCACCAAAACGAAAGGCTCCAGTTGCTACTTTTTCTACTCCATTAATTTTAGAAATTTCATTTTTTAATGTGGTATAATTATTAAAAATTATTTGTTCATAATTTTTTTGTCCATAAATAGATTCGGGTTTATTGTATGAAATATCTAAAACTTGACTTCCCGAAAATCCTAAATCTTTATTTGCCAAATAATTAACTTGTTGATAAACAATGTAAGATCCAATAATAAAGAAGGAAGCAATTGCAAATTGAAGAATTAACATTCCGTTACGCAACCAAACGCCACCTTTGCTTCGACCAAAATTACCTTTTAGCACTTTTAAAGTTTCAAAATTAGACACATAAATTGCCGGAAAAACTCCTGCTGCAACAATTGTGATTATAAAAATTAATACCAATTGCCCATAAAATTGACCTCCAAAAATGATTAATTCTTTTCCTAAAAATTCATTATAGTAAGGCAAAGTCAACTCCACAATTACCAATGACAAAAGGATAGAAAACAAAACGGTAATAATAGTTTCAAACAAAAATTGTTTTATAATATCTAGCTTTGATGCACCTACAATTTTGCGAATGCCAACTTCTTTAGCACGACGAATAGCATTTGCAGTAGCGAGATTTACGTAGTTCACGATGGATAAAATCAAAATAAGAATTGACAATCCAACCATAATCAATAAAAACTGATAATTCCCTTTTCCTTCGGGCATTCCTTGACCTTTAGTGTGCAATCTTGACCCAGAAATTGGCTCTAAAATAAAGTTAAAACTACCATATAATTTTTCATATTCTTCTGGAGTAATCCCTTCACTTTTAGCTTCTTTAATTGTTTTATTTTGATAATAAATACTGCTTATTTTCGCTGAAAGTTCACTTGTTTTTGATGGATTTTTCAATTTTATAAACCACCCACAATTAAAGTTTCCCCATTTATCTGTATTTTCCTTAATTTTACCTTTCATGTCATTTACAATAGCATTAGGCGCAATTGATGAATTTCCAGGAATTTCGTAAACAGCAGTTACGGTTAGCGTTTTGTTTTCGTACTGAATTTGTTTCCCTACTGCGGTTTCGGTTCCAAAAAAAAGTGCAGCCGTTTTCTGGTTTAAAGCAATACTATTCTCATCTTTAAAAACAGTTTTTGCACTTCCTTCAATAAATTTAAAAGGGAAAAATTCAAAGAAATCATTTTGCGTATTAAACACTTTTTCGACAATTTGTTTTTTGCCTTTGTATTTGTATAGTAGCGAATTGTACCAATTTTCAACAAAAATCATTTTGTCAATATTTGGGTCATTTTTCACAAAAGGTTCAATAGTTACAGGAGTATTCGTCCAGAAAGTGCTGCCTTTGCCAAAATCTACTAAAACCTGAAAAACGTCATCTTTATTAGGATTCCATTGGTCATAATTTTGTTCGTCGTTCCAATACAAGGTTGCAAAAATCAATCCTGCAATTCCAATACTCAATCCCAAAACATTCAAAGTCGTGAAAAGTTTGTTGTTTTTGATGTGGTATAAAAATATATTTATCCAGTTTTTTAGCATGATTCCTTTCTGTTATTTATGGATTAAAATATCAACATTTCTACTATTATTTTTTTCAGAAAGCACAATTCCGTCTTTCATAAAAATGGTTCTTTGCGAGAAAGACGCATCATAATCAGAGTGCGTAACCATTAAAATCGTACTTCCTTGCGCGTGTAAATCAGTTAATAATTCCATTACTTCGTTTCCGTTTTTACTGTCAAGATTTCCTGTTGGCTCATCGGCAAGAATAATTTTCGGATCATTAATCAATGCTCTAGCAACGGCAACACGCTGTTGTTGTCCGCCCGAAAGTTGTTGCGGATAATGTTTCAATCGATGTGAAATATTCAATCGTTCGGCAATTGCTTCTACTTTTTTCTTTCTTTCCGATGATGGAATGTTGTTGTAAATCAATGGCAATTCGATATTATCATAAACAGAAAGTTCGTCAATTAGATTAAAATTTTGGAAGATGAACCCAATATTTTGTTTTCTAACTTTCGATTTTTCTTGCTCTTTTAAACCTATCATTTCCTGATTTAAAAGTTGATAATTTCCGCTTGACGCACCGTCTAAAAGTCCAATAATATTTAAAAGTGTCGATTTTCCACTTCCTGATGCACCCATAATGGTAACAAATTCGCCTTGATTGATTGTGATTGAAACTTCATTTAGTGCTTTGGTTTCTATTTCTTCAGTTCTAAAAACTTTAGAAAGGTTGTTGATTTTTATCATAATATTCGTTTTTTGATTGATGTTTCTTTTTTCTATATTCTATTCTCTATTTTCTTTATTCCAAATTCAAGACTTCAATATTTGTATAATCTTTATAACTCGATGTAATTACTTTTTCGCCAACTTTTAATCCGTCAAGAACTTCATAATATAGTGGATTTTCTTTTCCTAGTTTTATAGTTCTTCGTTCGGCTGTGTTTCCGTTTACTACAAATATCCATTTTCCTGCGGTTTCTTGGTTAAAACTTCCTTTGGAGAGTAGTTTGGTTTTGGTTTTTTCGGATAAATTCAATCGTACTCCAAAACTTAATCCTTGTTGTAAATCGATATTTTCTGCTGCCGCAAAATTCAATTCCACCTGAAAACGACCACTTTTAATTTCTTTAATGATTTTTACAATTTGTACATCAAGCGTCTTTCCGTTGAATTCGACCGTTCCTTTTTGATTATTTTTTATTTTATCCAAATAAAACTCATCAACATCGGCAACCAATTTATATCCTTTCATCACATCAATTGTTCCTATGCTTACGCCTTGTGTGTAGGTTTTTCCAAGAATGGGTTCAAAGGATGAAAGTCGTCCCGAAAGTGGAGCCGTTATTAGAAAATTCTTTTTGTTATCACGCAAAATCGACAAACTTTTATCCATAATAGCAATCGATTGATTGAGTTGCCCAATCTGAATTTGATTCGCTTGTTTTTCTTTCGTAACACTTTGCTTGATGATGTTCATCCGTTCTTTTTGAAACCTGAAATTTTCTTGTGTAATTTGCCATTCGTTTTTAGATAAAATCTCTTGATCAAACAATTTTTTATTCAAATCATATAAATTTTTGGCATCCAAATAATCGTGCTCAATTGCAATTAAATCCTTCGCCAGATTAAGTTCTTGATTTCTCAAATCGAGTTTTGCTTTGTTCAAATTATTAATTTGTTCGATAATTGCGGTTTCTTGTTGCATATAATTCAACTCCGAATTTGGGTTGTACAATCGCGCCAAAGGTTGCCCTTTTATAACCATATCGCCGTTTCCAACATAAATTTCTTGAACTGCTCCACCTTCAATAATATTGACCAACATCGAATTCATGGGTTCCACTCGTGCCTGAAAAACCAGAAAATCTTCAAAAAAACCTTCTTCTACCGTTTTTATCGAAATCTCGGCTTTTTTTACATTCAAACTTCTTTTTTTAGTTACAGATGTGAAAATAAAATATCCCAAAATCAAAAAGATTGGCAATGCAATAATTAAGTACTTTTTTTTGTTAGTTTTGTGAGTGATGACGGTGTCCATTGTTGTTAATTTGAATAGGTTATAAGCAATTTTATGCCAAAAACTTAAAAATTATAAACAATTGATTTTTAGACACTTTATAAATAACACCTTTTTTTAAGATGTTCATTATCGAACACTATTTGTACGAAACTGAACAGTAACCAAAAACTAAAGTTACCACGAATTAAAAAAGTTAACCACGAATTACACAAATTTTCACAAATCATAGATTTGTGAAATTAAATTTACAGAAAAGTATTCGTGCTAATTCGTGCAATTCGTGGCAAAAAATAATAAATCGTGGCAAAAAAATAGATGAAAAAAACGCAAGCCAACATATTAGTTATAGACGATCAAGAAGACATTCTTTTTGCTGCAAAAATGCTTTTGAAGAAACATTTTGAAACTATTTACACCATAAATAATCCGAGAAATGTGGTAAAACTGTTGGTAGAAAATCCAATTGATGTAGTTTTATTGGACATGAATTATCGAATAGGGTTTGAAGATGGTCGAGAAGGTTTGTATCTTTTGAAAGAAATAAAAACGCTTTCGCCAAAAACCATTGTGATTTTAATGACTGCATTTGGCAAAGTTGAAACTGCGGTTGAAGGTTTAAAAAATGGTGCTTTTGATTATGTTTTAAAACCTTGGGAAAACGAAAAATTAGTTTCTGTTGTAAAACAAGCCGTCGATGAATCTCGAAAACAACAGAAAAAAACCGATAAAATTGTAGTTGATTCTTTTTTTATTGGAAATTCTGAAAGCATCAAAAAAGCCTATTCGCTTGCTGATAAAGTGGCAAAAACCGATGCCAATGTTTTGATTTTGGGCGAAAACGGAACTGGAAAATACGTTATGGCAAATTATATTCACCAACAATCGGAACGAAAAAACAATGTTTTTATGGCTGTCGATTTGGGTTCGTTGAGTGATTCTATTTTTGAAAGCGAGTTATTCGGTTATGCAAAAGGTGCTTTTACTGATGCTAAAAACGATACCGCCGGACGATTTGAAATGGCTCAAAACGGAACTATTTTTTTGGATGAAATTGGCAATGTTCCGTTGCATTTGCAGTCTAAATTGTTGCAAGTTATTCAGACGAAAACGGTAACTAGATTGGGAGAATCAAAACCAAGAAATCTGAATGTTAGAATTATTACGGCAACCAATCTAAATTTGAAACAAGAAGTTGCACAAAAAACATTTCGAGAAGATTTGTATTATCGCATCAATACCATGGAAATTATTTTGCCACCACTTCGCGAACGCAAGGAAGATAAAATTCCGTTAGCACAATTTCTTTTGCAAAAAATGATTGCTAAATATGACAGAAACGAAGTTGTGTTTGATGAAGCCGTTTTATCCAAAATAGAAAAACACGCTTGGAACGGCAATATTCGTGAGATGGAAAATAAAATGGAACGCGCTATAATTCTGTGTGAAAACAATTCTATTTCGGTTTCCGATTTAGATCTAGACGAAATTACTTCGTTTGATGAAAATCAAGATGATTTGCAACTTTCTGATATTGAGAAAAATACTATCGAAAAAGTATTGACTAAAAACAATCAAAACATCAGTAAATCTGCTGAAGAATTGGGTTTGTCTCGGGCTTCATTATACCGAAGAATAGAAAAATATGGAATTGAGAAAATTGGTTAATGAGAAAATTAGACAATGAGAAAATTTGAAAATGTGTTAATTTGAAAATTGTTTAGAAAAAATAAGATAATTAGAAAAATGAGAAAAAATAATGCTTTATTTTTGAGAATATTTTTTGTTTCAATTACAATTGGATTTTGCTTTTTTCTTTTGGAAAAAGGATTGATTTATACATTACTTTTTTTTGTTTTCACACTGGTTTTATTGCTTTTAGAATTCTTTTATTTTATAAAAAACATCTTTTCATTTTACGACAAAACCATTCAGGCGATTTTACAAAATGATTTTTCTGCCGATTTTTCACGACATAAATCTTTTGACAATTATACAAGTTTATTCAAATTGTATGAAAATTTGAAACACAAGCAAAACGATCAGATTTCTAAAGACATTATATACAGTTCGATTTTAAACAATATAGAAACTGGAATTTTAATTCTTCAAAAGGAAGAAAACGATTGGAACATTTTTTTAATGAATGATTATTTTTCTAACCATTTTACGGTTCCAAAAGTTTCCAAATGGAGTTATTTAAAAAATCAATTGCCCACACTTTGCGGTATAATCGAAGAACAAAATTTTGAAGAAACTAAAACAACTTTAGAAATTAGAGTTAACAATCAAGATACGCAAACTTTTGTAATGCAGACTTCAAGAAGTAAAACGTTCAACCAAGATTATTATATTGTTTTGTTGGATTCTATTCAGAAAGTAATCGAAAAAAAGGAGAAAAATGCTTGGATAAACTTGATGAAAGTGATTTCGCATGAGTTATTGAATTCGCTTACGCCGATTCGTTCGTTATCACAAAATTTACACGAATTGGTGCAGCAAGAAACGCTTTCAGCAGAAGATTTAGAAGATATGAAACAAAGTGTTTTTACGATGCTCAACCGAAGTGATCATTTGCAACAATTTGTAGAAAGTTATCGAAAATTGGCTATGTTGCCTTCGCCCAAAAAAGAAAAAGTAGCCTTGACAGAACTAATTGAAGATAGTTTGTTGCTAATGAATACTTTATTTAAGAAAGAAAAAATTGAAATTATTAACTCTGTTTCGTTTAATAGATGGTTGGAAATTGATAAAAATCAAATGGAGCAAGTGCTTATAAATTTGTTGACCAATAGTATTTATGCGTTGTCGGACAAAAAAGAAAAGCAAATTAGCATTGATGCCGAAATTAAAGAAAAACGCATTTTTATAACCATCACCGACACAGGAAACGGAATTGAACCTGAAATTGAAGACAAAATTTTCCTTCCGTTTTTTACCACTAGAAAAGAAGGCGCAGGCATTGGATTAACGTTATCTAAAAGCATTATTGAATCACATGGTGGTTATTTGGCATATCAAAATAATGGACTTAAAACTAGTTTTGTGATTTGTTTGGTGGAGTGATATTGTGTAATTATTTGTAAATTTTTAAAAAATTAGGAAATAATAGAAAATAAATGAATACATTTGTTTTTGTAAATTTTTTAATAATAAGGAAAAATGGCAGATTATACCCTTCCCGATAATGAGAAAAGCACTCTTTTTTTATTAAAAGAAACGCCATCATTTGACTATTTTTTTCATAAAATAGAATCAGAATATTTACCTTGGAATAAAGTTAAATACATTGGAAATGAAAAAAATAATGTGTCATTATGGAAAGAAGTAAAACTAATTAGAAGATTAATATCAAAAAAATTTTCATTAAATGCAAAAAATAAACTTGAAATAAATTATGGTATAAATGATTATCTCCAACAAAAACTGCATTATTTAGATTTTAATTTTGGAGCAGGAATTCAAAAAGAACAATTGCTTTCTGACTTAGACAAACATCAGTATTTATCGAATGCTTTGATGGAAGAATCTATTTTTTCTTCTATGATTGAAGGCGCAACTACAACACGTGTAAAAGCCAAAGACATGCTTCGAAAAGGAAAAAAACCTTCCAATAAATCGGAGCAAATGATTTTGAATAATTACAAAACTATTCAATACATAAGCGAAAGTAAGAATGAGGAAATTACAATTGAAAAGCTTTTCGAAATTCATAGATTAGTTACAGAAAACACTTTGGAAGAAGAAAGTTGCGGCGTTTTTAGAACTTCAAACGATGTATTGGTAATGAATCAAATTACTGGTGAGATTGTACATACACCGCCATCATTTGAAGAATTAAATGAATTGATGCAGTCACTTTGTGATTTTTTCAACAACAATCCGAAAGAAAACTTTATTCATCCAATTGTCAAAGCATCAATTATGCATTTCTTGATTGGTTACATTCATCCATTTGTTGATGGAAACGGACGAACAGCGCGTGCTTTATTTTATTGGTATTTACTTAAAAACGGTTATTGGTTGACTGAATATTTATCAATTTCAAGAGTTATTCTAAAAACCAAAACACAATATGAAAAAGCATACATCAATACCGAAATAGATGAAATGGATGTTACTTATTTTATTCATTATCAAGTAAAAGTATTAATTCAAGCTTTTGAAGATTTAAAAATTTATATTTCAAAAAAGAAAAAAGAAGAAAATAAATTATATAAATATTTAAAACTGCCAAATATAAATGAAAGACAAGCACAAATTTTGTTTTGGATAGAAGAAGATAACAACCGCTTTTTTACTGTAAAAGAGATTGAAAATGTTTTCAAAATAACAAATCAAACCGCTAGAACAGACATTGAAGAATTAGTTGAACGTGAATTTTTGAAAAAAATAAGCATAAATAAAAAGTCTTTTAATTATTGGAAAGGTGAAATATTTGAAAAGGCATTTATGTAATTATTTGTAAATTTTTTAATAATTAGGAAATAATAGTATTTGATAAAAAAAGTGAAATTATGGGATTAACAATACATTATAAAGGAAAACTAAAAAGGGCAAATGATTTAAAATCGTTAATTGATGATATTAAAGATGTTGCTAAAGTTGAAAACTGGAATTATTTTGTTTTTGAAGAACAATTTGAAAATAATTCTTTCACTGAAATTATTGATAGAGAAAACCTTTATGGAATAATGATTACTCCACCAGAATCGGAACCATTTTGTATTTCATTTTTATCAAACGGAAGAATAAGTAGTATCATTAACTTTAATGTTATGCAAATGAGTGAAAAGATAAATGAAGATTTATTATATGATGTTGCTACAAAAACACAAAATTCTGGATATCAGAATCATAAAAAATTAATTTTACTTTTAGATTTCATTAACAACAAATATTTAGAAGATTTTGAATGTAAAGATGAAGGTTACTATTGGGAAACTAGAGATGAAGATTTGCTAAAAAGAACATTTAAAAAATATTTAAACTTAATTGATAGTTTTTCAAGTTCAATTGAAATGATTCCTAGAAATGAAGAAGAAAATTTGGAAGATTACTTGAAACGATTAGCATCGATAACAAATAAAAAATTAGGAAATAATTACAAATCCATTTGAGGCATCCAAAAAACTTTCTCAAAGTCAATAATCTGATTATCCACAACTTTTATTCCTTCATTTTCTAATAATTGTTGCATTAAATTGGTCCCGTCAAAATGCATTTTTCCAGTCAACAATCCCTTTCGGTTTACAACTCTATGAGCTGGCACATCGTCTAAATTATGACTTGCGTTCATTGCCCAACCTACCATTCTTGCAGAGCGAGCAGTCCCTAAAGATTTGGCAATTGCACCATAGGAAGTTACCTTTCCATAAGGAATTTGTCGTGCTATTGCGTACACACGCTCAAAGAAATTATCATTGTTGGTTTCTTTTATTTGCAAAATTATTTTAAATAGAATTTTAAAATATTAAACAAAGTTAGTAAGGCTACAACTCCTGTAATTGTACCTATCATTTTATTCATATTATTAATTAGATAATCTGCTTTAGTTTTCATTTTATTAAAGAAAACCACATAAAAATAAAAAACCATAAATGATCCTGCAACAACTCCTGTAACCAAAGAATATATTGGCAACGGCTTAAAAGTAAATACATTATAAGAAGCCATTGCAACACTTATTAAAACGTAATAAGGAATTGGAAAGAAATTAATTGCCGAAATTACCATGCCCATAAAAAAACGACTTCGCTTACTTTTAACTGTAAGGTTTTCTTTTATTTGAGGTTTTTTAGCAAATTTTAAGAAATATACCGTTAATGCTATGAAAATAAAAAGTCCTATTTCACGCAGTAAAATTACTACTTCCTGATGTTTATCAATATACTGCGCAAATATTACAGAAATATAAGTTTGAAAAAAAATCACTAATAAAGCACCGAGAACAAAAACTAAAGCACGTTTTTTTCCGTCAAACAAACTAATTTTAGCCGCTGTCATGTTGATTAATCCAGGCGGAATAACCCCAACAACAGCTGATAGAAAACCGAAAAAAAACGGAAGAAACAAATTCATCTACTTGATTTTAAAACGAATATACGTAATTGCTTTGTTAACTTCCAAATATTGATTCTCGTAAAATGTTTGAATTTCTGTAACTTCACTCGGCGAACCTTCATTTTTATACACATTATGATTGGCATATAAAACTTCATGACCTTCACCATGCAATAATCCTAAGGTGTAACCGTGCATAAATTCGGAGTCGGTTTTTAGGTTTACAATTCCGTTAGGTTTTAGTATTTTTTTATACAATTGTAAAAATTCTGAATTGGTCATTCGGTGTTTAGTACGTTTGTATTTTATTTGTGGATCTGGAAAAGTAATCCAAATTTCGTCAATTTCTTGATTGGCAAAAATAAAGTTTATTAACTCAATTTGAGTTCTAACGAAAGCTACATTGTGCATTCCTTCATCGACAGCAGTCTTTGCACCACGCCAAAATCGAGCGCCTTTTACATCGATACCCACATAATTAGCATTTGGATTTCTTTGAGCCAAGCCAATAGAGTATTCGCCTTTTCCACAACCTAATTCTACAATTATTGGATTATCGTTTTTGAAAAAATCGCTGTTCCATTTTCCTTTTAAAGGAAATTCACCGCCTACTACTTCTTCTCTTGTTGGTTGAAAAACATTTTCGAATGTTTCGTTTTCCTTAAATCTTTTTAACTTATTTTTACTTCCCACGACTAAAATTAATGTTTTGGCAAAATTAAGGAAATATATAAGACCACAATTAGTTTTATCTTGCCAATTCAAAACTTAATAGAATCGTAACAAATGACATGGACTAATTCTGATAAAAATATTCTTATTGCGCCGTTAAACTGGGGTTTAGGTCATGCTACTCGCTGTATTCCTATTATTCGTGAATTGGAGAATTATGGATTTAATCCGATAATTGCATCCGATGGTGTTGCACTTTCTTTACTTAAAAAGGAATTTCCGCATTTATTAGCGTTAGAATTACCTTCATATAACATTGAATATGCTAAAAAAGCAGAAGATTTTAAGTGGAAACTTTTAAAAAACAGTCCGAAAACAATAAATGCAATTTTTTTCGAAAAAAAACAAGTTAAAAATTGGGTGAAACAATACAATTTATGCGGCATCATTTCTGACAATAGACTTGGTGTTCACAATAAAAAAATTCCATCTGTTTTCATTACACATCAACTTACAGTTTTGTCAGGAAAAACAACTTGGATATCGAGTAAATTGCACCAACATTTTATAAGAAAATTTAATGAATGTTGGATTCCAGATGAGAAAGACATTCCAAATTTATCGGGCAAATTAGGTCACTTAAAAGATTCTAATCTAAACTTAAAATATATTGGCGTCTTAAGTAGATTGCAAAAAAAGGAACTTCCTATTGCATATCAATTGATGGTAATCCTTTCTGGACCAGAACCACAACGAACATTACTAGAAGAAAAACTTATTGACGAATTACAAAATTATAAGGAAAAAGTTATCTTTATAAAGGGCAAAGTAGAACCCGAACAAAAACAAGAAGTAAAAAACAATATCACTTTTTACAATTATATGCAAACCGAACAATTGCAAAAAACGTTCAATGAGAGTGAAATAGTACTTTGTAGATCTGGATATACTACAGTTATGGACTTAGTTAAACTAGAAAAGAAAGCCTTTTTTATTCCAACGCCAGGTCAATTTGAGCAAGAATATTTGGCTAAAAAATACAAAAGAGAAGGATTGGTTGCAACGGCAAAACAAGATAAATTTAAATTAGAAGATTTACTTGCTATTCCTTTATATGCAGGATTACCAAAAATCAAATCGGAACTAAATTGGATGAAATTATTTTTGCTTTTCGAGCGTGAATGAAAACTCTGAACCTTTGTGGAATTCACTTTCTACATAAATTTTTTCGTCATGACCTTCAATAATATGTTTTACTATTGAAAGTCCTAATCCTGAACCGCCTTCGCTGCGTGCGCCACTTTTATCAACTCTAAAGAAACGTTCAAATAGTCTTGAAATATTGTTACTTTCAATTCCTTCGCCATTATCACGAACACGAACTATAATTTTATTTTTTACTAAATCTTCAACAGAAACTTCTGTTGTGCCGTTTTCCTTTCCATACTTTATAGAATTAACTACCAAGTTAGTAAGCACTTGTTGGATTTTTTCTTTATCACCAAATACATTTATTTGCTTGTTGTACCTTCTATCAAACATTAAAATAATATTCTTTTTGTCGGCTTGCATTTCTAACAGGTCAAATACATTTTGAATAACTTCAATGATATTAAAACTGGAGAAATCAAGATTTAAATCGCCCATTTCAAGTTTAGAAATCATGTCTAAATCTTCTACTATGTAAATCAATCGCTCTACACCTTTCTCTGCTCTTTCCAGATATTTTTTACGTAAATCTTTATCTTTCATAGCGCCATCAAGCAAGGTAGAAAGATACCCTTGAACTGTGAATAAAGGCGTTTTTAATTCGTGCGAAACATTACCCATAAACTCGCGACGGTATTCTTCACGAACTTTTAATGTTTCAATTTCAAGTTTTTTATCGGTGGCAAACTTTTTAACTTCTTTAGTTAATGTTGCCATATCGGTAGTTATGGGCTGACTTCTTAAGGTTGTAGAATCAAGCAAAGAAACGTCATCGTAGATTTTTTTAACTCTTCTATATATAAAGTGCTCTACTCTATATTGAAGTACAAAAAAAGCAAAAGTATAGACTGAAATAGCAAATAAGGAACAAAACTGCCAAGAAAAAGTGAAGAACAAGTACAATAAAATTGTGATTAAACTAGTAGAAAATAGTGTAATGTAGGATGCAGAAATTATTGCAAATCGATATGATTTTTTAAAAATAATTGACAT
>NZ_JAYWFT010000050.1:0-15241 GCF_043778725.1 Flavobacterium sp.
ATTATTATGAATTGAAGAATCATAAATATTTCTTAATTTTAAAAATTGAATAATTTTTTCTTCTTGAAGATATTCGCCAATACTACTGACGTTTCCTAAGGCTTTGATTTTATTCTGTAATTCGTAATTTGTATTCTTATATTCATCCGTTTGTTTTTCACTCAAATTTAATTTTTTATTTAAATTTGATAGTTCCTCTTTGAATTTTCTTTTATCAGTAGAAAAATTAATTCTTAATTGTGCTGCTGCTATCTGTGCTTGAGAGTCATGTAAAGCGATAATTCTTTCTGTCTCAGCGGCATGTGCCGCAGTGTTTTCAATAATTTTCATCTCTAATAAACTTACTTTTGATTTTATTTCATCATTTGCTTCTGTCAGTTTGTCGATATCTTTCTTTAATATCAAAATTTCTTCTTTTCGAACCATTTCTGCAGTGACACTTTTATTTTGTTGAGATTTCATATCAGATTTGACTTTACTGATTTCAACTAAATACGAATTTAATTTTTCATTGAATAAAGTTTCGTTCATTAAATTTTGATCCCTACATTTGTTCAATTCTGATTCTATCGATTCATAGTCTATTTTCATACTATTTAATAAGATATTCGATTTATTTTTTTCTATTAATAATATCTCATAGTCTTTCTTTAATTTAAGATTATCAGTATTTATACTTTGTCGAAGAATTTCATTCTTTTTCGCTGATTTGTCGAGCTCTGATTGCAAACCTAATTTAGGAAAGAAAGTAAATCACAAAATAATGAATCATTTTTTTTTTGAGTTGTGAAAAGAATGAAAAATGAAGAATATCTTAAAAAAGAAAAATATTGGAAATATTTTTACAAGGAAAATAACAAATTAAGATAACAGGAAAAAGAAAACTACGTGAAGAAAAAAATCATGTTGTAATTACTTACTTTCGTTGTACTCTGAAATAATATGATTCTGTCTCTGTGATTTCAAATTTTGATCGATCACCTCATTAATATTATCTGTAAAATTATTTTGCAAATTTTCTTTTTCTGAATTGCAACCTGCATCTTGGGGACAAAGTCAAGTAGTAGATGCTTCACATTTACTTGTTTTTGCAAACCAAACGCAAGTTGACGCTACAGATGTAGATAATTACATTACTAATGTTTCTACAACAAGAAATATTCCAGTAGAAGCTTTAACAGGTTACGCAGATTACATGAAAGGTGCAGTAGGAAACATGCCAGACGAAGTAAAACCAATATGGACTGCAAAACAAACTTACATTGCCTTGAGTAATTTATTGAATGCTGCAGCCGAACTAAAAATTGATGTAACACCAATGGAAGGTTTCATTCCGGCACAATACAATGAAATATTAGGTCTTGACAAGTTACACCTTAATGCTGCTTTAGTTGCTGCTGTTGGATATCGTCATGCAGATGATGAAACCCAACATTATGTAAAAGTTAGAAAATCAAACGAGGATTTGTTCCTTACATTATAATCAATAACTAATTAATAAATAAACAACAATGAAAAATTTAAAAACAATTGCAATTGCATTATTAGTAACGGTTTCAACAATCGCTACTGCTCAAACTAAAAAAGTTGACGCTTCTAAAAGTACCGTAACTTGGATAGGTAAAAAAGTAACAGGACAACACAACGGAACAGTTGAACTTAAAGATGGTGCGTTAGTATTTAAAGGAAAAAAATTAACTGGTGGAACTTTCACAGTAAACATGACTACTTTAACAGCTACGGATTTAACAGGTGAATACCAAGGAAAATTGAATGGTCACTTAAAATCGGAAGATTTCTTTGGAACAGAGAAATACCCAACTTCTAAATTGGTTTTCAAAAAAATCGCTTCTAAACCGAATGGTGTTTATACTGTAACAGCAGATTTAACAATAAAAGATGTAACTGCTCCGGTAACTTTTGACATTACTGTAAAAGGAACAATTGCTACTACAACATTAAAAATTGACAGAACTAAATACGGAATTAAATACGGTTCAGGTAGCTTTTTTGACAACTTAGGTGATAAAACTATCAACGACGAATTCGAATTAACTGTTTCTCTACAGTTCTAATAAAAGGGAAGAATTACTATGAAAAGGGAAAACCTTAAAGAGCAATCTTTAAGGTTTTTTTATGTCCAAAAATCAAAGTTATCGTTATATTTGTCTCATGAAAAAAGTGGTCATTATTGATAATTACGATAGTTTTACATACAATTTAGTGCACTATTTAGAGGACTTAAATTGTGAAGTTTTTGTCTATAGAAATGATGAATTTGAGCTTGATGAAATAGCCAAATTTGACACTATTATTCTTTCACCTGGACCAGGAATTCCATCGGAAGCAGGATTGCTAAATCAAGTAATTTCTACCTATGGTTCAACCAAAAAAATCTTAGGAATTTGTTTAGGTCATCAAGCCATTGGAGAAGTTTATGGAGGATCAATTTTAAACCTCAACAACGTTTTTCATGGTGTTGCAACTACTATTAAAACTACCGTTTCAGACGAACTACTTTTTAAAAATTTACCGCAACAATTTGAAGTAGGAAGGTATCATTCTTGGGTTATAAATTCGGTAAGTTTTCCTGATGATTTAGAAGTAACTTCGGTGGCTCAAAACGGAGAAATCATGTCGATAAGACACAAAAAATTCAATGTAAAAGGAGTTCAATTTCATCCAGAAAGCATCCTAACACCACACGGAAAAACTATTTTATCCAATTGGATTAATGACTAATTGCATTATTTTTCTTTTAAATCTTTATTTCTATTAAAAATAGCCTTGCATAAATAATAACTTTATATAAAATCAATTATATATCTGGTTTAAAATAATATAAACATTCACTATAGATAAATACTATGAACATTTAATTCTTAAAAAAATGTTAAAAAACACTTAAACAAACGTTTGATTTAAACAATTGTTTAATTTTGTACTCGTTTTCAAATACACAGTATTAAAATGGAATTTAATGACAAGCAAATAGAAATCCTTCACGTAGCCGAACAGCTTTTTGCTGAGGAAGGTTTTGACGGAACTTCGGTGAGAGAAATCGCTAAAATTGCCAATATTAATGTAGCCATGATTTCGTATTATTTTGGTTCTAAAGAAAAATTATTAGAGGCAATTGTAATGCACAGAATTGGAAGTATGGGATTAAAATTGGAAAATTTAATTCAAGAAAACATCACTCCTATTGACAAAATAAATAAGATTATTGAGTACTATATTCATCAAGTAAATTGCAACAGACACATCCATCAAATCTTGCATAATGAAATTTCTAATAAGAAAAGAAAGATCAATACTGATGCTTTTACAGAACTAAAAAAGAACAATTTTAAACTGGTAGAAAGCATAGTAAAACAAGGTCAAGAATTAGGTCATTTTCAACACAATATTAACGTGGCTCTTTTATCTCCAATAATTATTGGCTCGCTAATTTATTTTCATATGAATAAGAATTTATACGAAGATTTATTTGGATTGAAAACCGAAGAAGATTTTGAAAATTATATTAAAACTGAACTCACACAACACATTCAAAAAACCATAAAAGCACTTTTAGTTTATGAAAATTAAAAACAGTTTATACCTTGCTCTACTCCTACTCGGATTTGCAACTGTGCAAGCGCAAGAAAAGAAAAAAATGTCGTTAAAAGACGCTATTGAATTAGTAATAAGCAATAGCAACGAAGCAACATTAGCCAACACAAAAGTGGCAACTTCCAAATTGGAATTGGAAACGATGAAAAACAATCAATATCCAAGTGTGAAGATTTCGGGTCAATATTCAAGAT
The DNA here is from genome assembly GCF_043778725.1 of Flavobacterium sp. Classification (GTDB taxonomy): domain Bacteria; phylum Bacteroidota; class Bacteroidia; order Flavobacteriales; family Flavobacteriaceae; genus Flavobacterium. The sequence continues at coordinate 3,810 of NZ_JAYWFT010000050.1, forward strand.
TAACTAGTGCCAATGTAAATTCTAATATTGGTTCTAGTAATTCCTCTAGTGCACCATTAGAAGTAAGCCAGTTACTTCTGGGTCAAGCCAATGTTTCAATGCCCATTTTTAGTGGATTTAAACTTCAAAACAGTATTGCTGCTTCCGAAAGTCTTTACAAAGCACAAACTTTTTCTGCCTCACATACCAAAGAAGAATTGGCGCAAGAAGTTGTCGAATTGTTTGCTGATTTATACAAATCTCAAGAAATGGTAAAACTATTTGAAGAAAATTTAAAAAGTGCACAACAACGTAGCAAAGATTTTACAGCAATGGTTGACAACGGATTGTTGGCAAGAAACGATTTATTGAAATCGCAATTACAAGAATCTAACATTCAGCTTTCGCTAGATAATGCTAATAAAAATGTAAGTGTTGTAAATTATCAATTGGTAACACTTTTAAAACTTAAAGAAAATACCATCATTGCTATTGACATTGAAACGGTAAAAAGTGATATGGCAAAAAATCAATTACTAACAGTTGAAGCCAAAAGAAACGACTTAGAAGCTTTAAACTTTCAAGAAAAAGCATCCGAATCTGGAATTAAAATTGCAAAAAGTGGTTATTATCCTTCTTTAGCACTTATTGGCGGATATATTGCATTAGATTTAAAAAACGTGATTTCTGTAACCAATGCAATGAACTTTGGAATTGGAGTAAATTATGATTTGGCATCTATTTTTAAAAACGGAAAAGAAGTAAAATTGGCTAAAAGTCGTACCGAACAAACCAAACAAGCCATTGCTATTTTATCGGATAAAATAAAAGAAGAAACTCATTTGGCCCAAGAAAACTATAACCTTTCTTTAAAGCAAAACAAAGTTTATACCTTGGCAGTAGAACAATCTGACGAAAATTATAGAATTGTAAAAGACAAATACGACAACAGTTTGTCTAACACCAATGATTTATTGGAAGCCGACGTTCAACAATTACAAAGCAAAATCAACTTAGCCTTATCTCAAGCAGATATTGCTTTAAAATATTACCAATTACAATTTGCATCAGGAAAATTAATCAACTCATTCAACTTATCTTCTAAATAATAGTATCATGGAAAAGAAACAAACCAATAAGAAATTTATATTCATTTTTGCAACGCTAATCCTTCTTGGAGGAACTTATGGCGTTTTCAAATACATGCATTCTTTAGCTCACGAATCTACTGATGATGCTCAAATTGAAAAAAACATGAATCCAATAATTCCTAGAGTTGCTGGATATGTTACTAAAGTGTATGTGAAAGACAATGATTTTGTAAAAAAAGGAGATACTTTATTTACTATTGATAATAGAGATTATCTAGTGCGTGTTGAAGAAGCAAAAGCAGCATTAATTTCGGCAGAAGGAAGTTATGAAGCTTCTAAAGCAGATATTGGAACTTCACAAGCCAATGTTTCTGTTTCTGATGCCAACGTTCAATCGGCTGGCGGAAGTATTGAAACTGCCAAAATTAGATTAACAAGAGCTTCTAACGATTTTGACAGATATGCCAATTTGTATAAAAATCATACCATTACAAAACAACAATTTGAACAAGCTGAAGCGGCAAAGCTTGAAGCTCAAAGTCAATTGAAAATTCTTCAAGAACAACAAAAAGCTAGTGCATTTCAAAAAAATGTAGCGTCTGCAAGAACCAATGTTTCCAACAAACAAGCGCAAGTTGCTTCATCTAACATCAAACGTGCACAAGCAGTTTTGGATGCGGCAAAATTAAATTTAGATTACACTGTAGTAACAGCTGCCATTGACGGACAAGTTTCTAAAGTTTCTATTCAACAAGGACAATTTCTCCAACCAGGACAATCGTTGTTTTATATCATCAACAATTCTGAATCATGGGTTATTGCAAATTTTAAAGAAACACAACTTAATAAAATGGTTGTTGGTCAAAAAGTAACCATAAAAGTGGATGCTTATCCAGATACCGATTTTAAAGGAACAATTACTAGTTTTTCTCCAGCAACAGGCTCAAGATTTTCAATTTTGCCTCCAGATAATGCTACAGGAAACTTTGTAAAAACGATTCAACGTTTGCCAGTTAAAATTTCAATCGATGCTGATAACGATCTTGAAAAATTGAAATTACTACGTCCAGGAATGAATGTAGATGTTGATGTTCATTTGAAATAATATTAAATTTTAAACTTTAGATAGCAACTATCTAAAATCTAAATATCTAAAATTAAAATGGTTCAAGCAGACGATTTAGTAGAATATGGCTTTAGAAGAGTTATTATCACAATAACTGCGGTAATGTGTGCTTTGTTAGAAATTGTAGACACAACCATCGTAAATGTCGCACTAACAAACATGAGAGGAAGCCTTGGTGCTACACTTACAGATGTGGCTTGGGTAATTACTGCTTATGCTATTGCAAACGTTATTGTGATTCCAATGACAAGTTGGTTATCGCAACAATTTGGAAGACGAAATTACTTTGCCGTATCGATAATTATATTTACAACCGCATCCTTTTTATGTGGAAACGCAACTAATATATGGGAACTTGTAGCCTTTAGATTCATTCAAGGTCTTGGTGGTGGCGCATTGTTGGTAACAGCACAAACTATTATTACCGAGAGTTATCCTGTTGCAAAAAGAGGAATGGCGCAAGCAATTTACGGAATGGGAGTTATTGTTGGTCCTACACTTGGTCCGCCATTAGGTGGTTACATTGTAGATCATGCTTCTTGGCCTTTTATTTTTTACATTAATATTCCACTAGGAATAATTGCTACAATTTTAACTTTAACATTTGTTAGAAGTCCAAAATATGGCGAGAAATTAAAAGCAAATCAAGTCGATTGGTGGGGTATTTTTTTCTTGGCCGCATTTGTTGGATCGCTTCAATTTGTGTTAGAACATGGTCAACAAGACGATTGGTTTAATGAACCATTGATAGTTATATTGAGCATAACTTCACTTTTTGGATTACTAGCATTTATATGGCGAGAACTCACCTACAAACATCCTATAGTAAATTTGGGAGTTTTAAAAGATGGAAATCTACGCATCGGAATTGTAATGTGTTTTATTCTTGGTTTTGGATTATATAGTTCAACGCTAGTAATTCCTATTTACACACAATCTATTTTGGGTTGGACAGCTACAGACGCTGGATTATTATTAATTCCGGGTTCTATTACAACTGCTATTTTGATGCCTTTTGTTGGTAAAATGATTCAAAAAGGAGTACCGCAAGGTTACATGGTTGGCGTTGGGTTTTTAGTGTTTTTTGTTTTCACCTTTTGGATGCGAAACATTATGACAATAGATACTGGTGTAGAACATTTCTTTTGGCCATTAATATTGAGAGGTATTGGTTTGGGATTACTTTTTGTACCTATAACGGCACTTTCTTTATCAACCTTGCAAGGAAAAAGTATTGGCGAAGGTGCAGCTTTTACAGGAATGTTTAGACAACTTGGTGGATCTTTTGGAGTTGCCATTGTAACAACCTTTATAACGCGATTTTCTCAAAAACACAGAGTCGATTTAATTCCACATCTTGATGGCACACGATTGGAAGTTCAACAACGCATTGAAGTACTGCAACGCGGATTTATGTCTAAAGGGTTTTCGGCCAATGAAGCACTCAAAAAAGCATATCAAGTTTTGGACTTTTCAGTTTTAAAACAAAGTACCGTTTTGTCTTATATGGACATATTTATGTATCTAGGAATTTTATTTTTATGTTGTATCCCAATTATATTTTTAATTAAAAGAGGAAAAACAAAAATAAATCCTGCCGATGCAATGCATTAAAATTATTGGTTAATTAAATGTTGGTTGAAAAACTCTGGAATTGTATTTCAGAGTTTTTTGTTTTAAAACAAATTAGCAACTTATTAACAAAATTGTTGAACTAAAATAATAAATGCTATATTTGGCTGATAACTAACAATTTATTAACTTTAAGATTACATTATTATGGGACTTTTTGGCAATAATGATAAGAAAATCATCGCAGAACTTTGTAAGAAAAGTGAAGATATTAGTAAGGATATTACTAACGAAATTGATGAGTTATTAGTTGAATTAAAATCAGAATATGATGAGAACAGTAAAATAGTTTCTGAATTTGGTGATTTTGTAAACGAAATAAAATCGAAATTAACTCCAGATGATGCTAAAAAATTACTAGAATTTACATCCAAATTAACTAAGGTTAAACGTTGTGCAAGAAAAGGAGTTGAAGCAGTACGAGAAATTGCTCGTGACCAACGCAAAGCAACTCGCGAAACCATTAGAGAATATCAAGAATATTTGTATGTGTAATTTTACCTAGTAAAAACCAATTTATTGCCTTGAGTTAAATTGGCATCAAACGCATATCCTTCATAATTAAATCCTTTTAAATCGTCAATAGTTTCGGCATTAGTGTCAATAATATAACGAACCATCATTCCTCTCGCCTTTTTGGCAAAAAAACTTATTATTTTTAACTTTCCGTCTTTGTAATCTTTAAATTCTGGTGTTATAACTGGAACTTTTAGTTTCTTTACATCAACAGCATCAAAATATTCATTGCTTGCTAAATTTACAAATAATTCGTCTTTTTCAAGTTCAGCATTCAATTGTTTAGCAATGATTGGTTTCCAAAATTCGTACAAGTTTTTATTTTTTCCAATTGGCAATTTAGTTCCCATTTCCAGTCTATAGGGTTGCATCAAATCTAATGGTTTCAATAATCCATACAATCCCGAAAGTATTCTAAGCTTATCTTGCAACACTTTTATTTTAACTTCCGGCAAAGTATAAGCATCCAAACCAATGTAAACATCTCCGTTGAAAGCATAAATTGCTGGTCGAGCATTTTCGTTAGTTATCTCGGCTACGTTTCTTTCTTGATTGCGTTGCCAATTCAAATCGGCCAATTTATCAGAAATGGACATTAAATCCATCAATTGTTTTGGCTTTTGCTTTTTCAAAACCTTATCAATACTTACCGATTGTTTGGCAAAATCATATTCTGTGTACAATTTTGTTGGCAATTGCGTTTCATAATCTAGTGATTTAGCTGGCGATATAACGATTTTCATAAGTTGCTTTTAATGGAATTCAAAAATACAAATTCCTATTGAAATGTAGGTACGTTAAAATGGTAAGTTTCGATTTCTAAATCGATAAAATTTATTATTTTTACTTTTTAGCAAATTCTGAAATGGATAAAAAAGAAAGAAGCAGGATTTTAAATGAATTAGAAGAAAAAGAATTGGAAACATTTAGATCCAATTTACCTTTTAACGAAAAATATTTTCCGAAGATATTTGATTTTTTAGATCAAAATTTATCCAACTCCAACTGTACAAACGAGTATAAGTTTACCGAAATTTTTTGTAAAAAAAACAAACTCGATTTTGAAAAACTAACCAATTGGTTAAAAAATGACGATAACGGCTATTACTGCGATTGCGAGGTTTTAAATTTGGAAGATGCGTTTCAATATCTTATTCCGAAAAAGAAAATTGTAATTTCTAAATCCAAAAATACTTCACAAAAATTATCCAACCTTACAACCGATTTTGGTTTTCAAATTGACAAAGTTGAAACTCCTTGGCAATTAAAAGAAATCACGAAAAATAAAGAAGTACATTATGTTTTTCAGTTGGGCAAAAAAGAAGGTCATATTGCATCTCTTCTCAATGTTTCTTATATTACAAAGTTTTACAATGATGATTTTCTAAAAAGTGATTACAGTATTCAAACCGAATTAGACAATGATTTAGAATTTATTTTATTAAGAGAAAAATACAAAAATTTTGAATACACTACAGTAAAAACAAAACGTTGGGCACCAATTTTTATTTATTTCAAGCCAGTAGATTCAAATAATTGGGTTTTGCGATTGTACACTGAAAGTTCTCGAATTAATGGCGATTTAAAAGAATTCTATAAAATATTAGACCACATAAAATAATGCTACATCTTAACAAAATCCATCATATTGCAATTCTTTGTTCTAATTATCAAGTTTCCAAACAGTTTTATACTGAAATTTTAGGATTAAAAATTATTCAGGAAATTTATAGAAAAGAACGCGATTCCTTCAAGCTAGATTTGGCTATAAACGGAATGTATTGCATTGAATTATTTTCGTTTTCAAATCCGCCAAAGCGCGTTTCTAGTCCAGAAGCAACTGGTTTGAGACATTTGGCATTTGAAGTAAATGATATTCAAGAAACACGAAACTACATCCTTTCTAAAGAACTATTTGCAGAAGAAATAAGAATTGATGAACACACCAACAAACGTTTTTTCTTTATGAGTGATCCTGATAATTTACCTATAGAGTTTTATGAAATTTAAGCAAGTTCAAACTATTATACTTTGATTTTCGTACATCAATGTATGAAAAATACCTCTTTAAAATTCTTGTTTTTAGTACTGCTACCGGGTTTTCTATTGGCTCAAAAAATAGATAACATGGCTTCTTTTCGAGATATAAAAAGCAGTAATTATTTCCGTTTTAACTACGATAATGACTATTTTGGTTCTACCGATCAGAATTATACACAAGGCTATAATTTTGAATTGGTCTCGCCTACCTTCAAGAAAAACCCTGTAAATTATCTATTTTATAAACCCAAATCTAGTGAGTTTAAGTATGGTTTATCAATTGAACATATAGGATTTACTCCAGACAATATAAAAGGTACAGAAATTCAATATGGCGACCGTCCATTTGCAGCAGCGATAATGCTAAAAACTTTTTCAATTGCAACCGACACCATCCAAAAGTCGCGATTTGTTTCTTCGTTAAACATAGGATTAATTGGTCCAGGAGCTTTTGGAAAAGAGATGCAAGTTGCCATTCACAAAGCTACTGAAAATACAATTCCTGGCGGATGGCAAAACCAAATTAAAAATGATGTTGTACTAAATTACGAAGTAAGTTATGAAAAGCAACTACTTCAATTAAACAATATTGTTGCGCTTCAATCGGATGTACATGTTAGATTTGGCACTTTATTTACTAATGTTTCTTTAGGATTAAATGCAACTTTCGGAATTATAAATGCGCCATTTTCACCTTTGAAAAATAAAAATAAATTTCAGTTGTATCTTTATTCGCAACCTGTTATAAATGTTATTGGATATGATGCCACACTTCAAGGCGGATTGTTTAATGATAAAAGTCCGTACACCATTTTGGCTGATAAAATAGAACGTTTTACAGCTCAAAATAACTACGGAATTGTTTTGCAAACGCGAAGTATGTATTTTGAATATTCGCGAACAATGATAACACGCGAATTTGAATCGGGAAGTTCTGCAAAATGGGGCGGAATAAAAATTGGATTCAAGTTATAAACTCAACCTCACTTAGTTAAAAATCTTATCAACAAATCGCATTTCGTAATTCGTTTTTCTAATTTATATTTTACCTTTGACGTCTGAAAAAAAATTAGAATCATGGTTTATAAATTTAGAGTAATTCTTGATGCCGAAGAAGACATTTTTAGAGATATTGCTATCCTAGAAGATGATACTTTAGAAGATTTACACAATGCAATTGTTAATGCTTTTGGCTTTGACGGACTAGAAGTAGCGTCGTTCTACACTTGTGACGATACTTGGAATCAAGAAGATGAAATACCAATGTTTGACGCTGGAGATGTTCCTGGTGAGAACAAAATAATGAGCGATTACCAATTAGCAGATATATTAGACACTGAAAATACTAAAATAATCTACGTTTATGATTTTATAAATATGTGGACCTTTTTAGTTGAATTAGCAGCTGTTGAAGATGCTGTAGAAATTGGAATGGTATATCCAAATCTGTTGTTTTCTCATGGTGAAATGCCAGCCGAAGCAATGGAAAAACACTTTCAAGCCGATTTTGAAGAAGAAGAAAGCTACAACGAATTTGAAGACGATTTAGACGAAGACGACCTTGATGCCTTTGGTAGCGATGATAGCTTTGAAGATTATGGATTTGAAGAGAATTGGAATTAGTGGAAAGTTTCAAATTGTTTAAAGTTGTTTAATTTGGTTTAAAATTGTTCTATGGCTACTATTAAAAGATTTGAAGATTTAGAAATTTGGATAGAAGCGAGACGGCTATCAAAAGAAATAATTTTAATTTCCAAAACAACTGAATTAAATAAAGACTTTAAACTTAAAGACCAAATTAAAGGTTCATCAGGTTCAGTAATGGATAATATTGCTGAAGGATTTGAAAGAAATGGAAATGGAGAATTCCGTCAATTTCTTTCTATAGCAAAAGGATCTGCAGGAGAATCACGTTCACAATTATATAGAGTTTTTGACAATGACTATATTGATGAACAAAAATTAAACAATCTAGTTTCTGAGTATGAAAAGCTCAGTATTAAAATACATAATTTTATTACCTATTTAAATAAAAATGATTTTAAAGGCACAAAGTATATCGGATCCTAATCAAACAATTTTAAACCAAATTAAACAACTTTAAACCTTTAAACAAACTTACTACAATCATGATAAATTTATTCAACGCCCACATCGAGAATTTATCCATCCATAGAGTTGGAAACAAAAGCCGCAACGAAGCTATTTTTCTATCTGAAAACCAATATGGATTGAACGACGAAATTGTGCCTTTATTGAAGGAATATTTCTTTAAATCGTTTCGTGAAAAAGAAGAAAATTACTATCAATTTGCGCACGAAGTAGATCTTGAGTACAACGACATGTTTAAACTAGCAACTGAGATTTTCACCAATCCTAGTTCGGTTCACGAGGTTTCTAAAAAAATTACAAAACATCTTTATGAGCAATCCAATCATCCGCACATTAAGAACGGAGAAGTTTATGTTACTTATTTAACTAACGTTTCTATTGATAACAATGTAGTTGACGCCATTGGTGTTTTTAAAAGTGAGTTGCGCACCGATTTTTTACAATTTGAAGAAAAAGGAAGCAACTTAGAAATGATTCTTCAAGAAGGAATTAACTTGAATAAACTGGATAAAGGTTGCCTTATTTTCAATCACAAAAAAGAAGAAGGATATAAAATTCTTACTATTGACAGTAATAGGTATGATGCACGTTATTGGTTGGAGCATTTTCTATCTGTAGATGCTTTTCAAGATGAGAATTTCATGACTAAAAAATATTTAAAATTCTGTCAAGAGTTTGCTAAAGAAGTGGTTTTTCCTGCCGAAGATAAAAAGCAAGAAGTAATGTTCATGAACCGCGCGGTAAATCACTTTGCCAAAAACGACAATTTCGAAGAAACGGCTTTCTTGAATGAAGTTATGGACAATCCCGATTTGATTCCAGAATTTAAAAGCTACAAAGCCGATAGAGGAGAAAAATACAGTATTGAAGACGTTACCTCGTTCCCTATTGCTAATGCAGCGGTTTCTGATGCGAGAAAATCAATTAAAAACGTAATTAATCTTGATACGCATATCCAAATAAAACTTGATTTTATCAATCCCGAAAGTGCAGAGAAATTTGTAGAAAAAGGTTGGGATGAAGAAAAACAAATGTATTACTATTTAGTTTATTTCAATAAAGAACAAAAGAGCTAGTCTTCAGTGTTCAGTGGGAAAATAAAAAAAATCATCCTTAATTGTAAAACAATTGAGGATTTTTTTTATACTAAATTGTTAAAGATTTAGTTTTTTGTTTTTAAAATTGTTATCTTTAATTGAATACAAATTTTCATTAAAATTGCGCGTTTATATTTTCTTACTACTTACGGTTTTCAGTTGTCAAATTTTGTCAGCTCAAAAACCTGTACCTACAAGATCTGATTCTGTTTATAAAAAAATTGATGCCTTTTCTAAAGACAGAAAGTTCTTTAAATTTTTGCATCGAGTTATGTTTAAGAACAGAGAAACGGCATTGATATCTAAGAAAAAGAAGAAAAAAATAATTACACCTATTAAAAAATCTTATGATGTCTATGATTGCAAAATTATAAGAAATATTACTATTGAAACCCTTGATCCGTTTGGATATTCGGCAGAAAATGAGAAAGAAATTCCAACTAAAAGGGTCGAACGATTTGGAAATTCAATTCATTTAAAGTCTAAAAAATGGACAATTAGTAATTTATTACTTTTTAAAAAAAACCAAGAACTCGATTCGTTATTGGTAAAAGAATCGGAACGTTTAATAAGAAACCAACGTTATGTGAGAAGTGTGGTTATAAAACCAATTCCTATTGAAGGAGTTACCGATTCTATAGATGTTTCTGTGAGAGTTTTAGATACTTGGAGCATGATTCCTACAGGTGCATTTTCCAATTCTAAAGCAAATCTTGAAATAACAGAGCGTAATTTTTTTGGTCTAGGTCACGAAGTAGACCTCAACTATATTAAGAGTTTCAATAATTCAACCTACAATACTTATGCTTATGAATCTAAATATGCCATATACAATATAAAGAATACTTTTATAAATTCTTCGGTTTCTGCGGCGACAGATTTAAACAATAATACACACAAAACAGTACGAATTGATCGTCCTTTTTACTCGACTTTTTCTAGATCTGCTGGAGGATTTTATTATGATTATAAATCATTTACAACATTATTACCCGATTCAAATGGTGTGAGTGATTTTCAAAATTTAAAAATTAAAACTTACGAATTTTGGGCTGCTCATTCCTTTAAGATTTTTCATGGTTTTACAGAATTTGCCCGAACCACAAATCTTATTGTAGCTGTAGGATTCAATAATGTTGCCTTTCTAGAAAAACCGCTTGAAACCTTTGATCCTGTTCAATATTTCAATTCTTCAAGATCATTGTTAGCTACTGTTGGAATTTCTAGTCAAAAATTTTTTCAAGATAAATATCTTTTCCGTTTTGGTACCATTGAAGACATTCCTTATGGTCAGGTTTTTTCAATAACTGCTGGTGCCGAAAATAAAAATAATGTTTCAAGAGCCTATTTTGGCGGTCGTTTTTCTTATGGAAATTATTTTAACTTTGGTTACCTTCAAGGAAATATTGAATATGGAACCTTTGTAAATAATGGCAAATCAGAGCAAACGACGATTAAACTAGAAGCCAATTATTTTACCGATTTATTCCCAATAGGAAGTTGGAAATTTAGACAGTTTATAAAACCAGTTTTAATTCTAGGACTAAACAGATTGAATGCACCACAAGATAAATTAAATTTAATAGATATAAACGGAATTCCGGGTTTTAATAGTTCGACTCTTGTTGGCACAAAAAAATTATTAAGTACTTTTCAAACGCAATCTTATAATCCTAGAAGTTGGTATGGATTTAATTTTAGTCCGTTTATAAACTTTACACTAGGATTTCTAGACGACGGAAATTATAAGTTTTTCAATAATAAACTGTATTCTCAAATAGGAGTTGGCGTACTTATTAATAACGATTATTTGGTTTTTAAAAGTTTTCAACTGTCTTT
>NZ_JAYWFT010000051.1:0-15199 GCF_043778725.1 Flavobacterium sp.
ATCAAAAAATTAGTGGATTAACACCCAACCAACGCTACTTTTTGATTATTTTTATACTGTTTTGTTTTCTTAAAAGCTTCATAACCCATCACAACTCCGCCCAAATCGGCAATGTTTTCACCTTGAGTTGCTTCGCCATTTACATTTTTATCTCCAACCTTATATTTGTTAAATTGTGAAACAATCAGCGCTGTTTTAGCTTTAAATTTTTTCATATCGTCTAATGTCCACCAATTGTTTAAGTTACCTTTATCGTCATATTGGCTTCCTTGATCGTCAAATCCGTGTGTGATTTCATGTCCAAATGTTGAACCTCCAATAATACCATATAAAATGGCATCATCTGGCATTCTTCCTTCATATCCTGGAACTAAAATATTACATGCCGGTACGCATATTTCGTTATTTGTAGGACTGTAATAGGCATTGTATGTTTGCGGATACATTCCCCATTCGGTTCTATCTACTGGTTTTCCATATTTATTAATCATATAATTGTGCGACCATTGCTTTACTGCCATTACATTTTTACAATAGGAATTTTTGTCAATTGAAATACTACTTAAATCCTTCCATTTATCAGGATAACCAACTTTCATGACAATTTTACTAAGTTTTTTTAATGCTTTAACTTTAGTCTGTTCACTCATCCAATCTAGATTTTTTATTCGAACTGCATAAACGTCTCTAATTGTATTTCCAATTTCAAGGAGCTTTTCTTTAGAGCCTTTTGGCAAATATTCTTCTACATAAATTTGACCAATTAGCTCGCCTAATGATCCATCGGTTTGTTCTACAATTCTTTTCCAACGTGGTTTTTGAACTTTTACTCCATTCATTATTGTTGAATAAAATTTAAAATTTTGATTCTCAATATCTGTAGTTAAATAAGATGCATAGGAATTTAATAAATCCCATTTTAAATAGGTTTTCCAGTCGGAAATAGAATAGCTTTTTAACATTCCATTCAAGGATTTATAAAATTCTGGTTGACCAACAATTAATGAATCTACATTAGAAATTCCCAAATCATTAAAGGTTGAATTCCAATTAATATTAGGCGTGACCTTACTAAATTGCGCCAAACTCATTTTATTATAATTCTTAATTGGATCGCGCAACGCTTCTAGTTTTCTTGAAGATTTAGCTAATTCTGTTTCAAGGTTCATTATTGAAGTAGCATTTTGAGCAGCAATTTCAGACTTTACTCCAACCAATTCCATCATTTTTTGAATGTGCAAAACATATTCTTTTCTGATCTTGGTGTTTTCGTCGTCAGAATTAAAATAATAATCTCTGTTACCCAAACCCAAACCACCTTGATATAAAATTACAGCATTTTTAGAACTAATTTTATCATCTTGACCAACATAAAATCCGAAAGCTGGACCTGCACCAATTGTATGTAAATGTGAAATCGATTTTAACAAGCCAGCAACATCATTAATGCCATCAATTGCAGAAAACTCCGATTTTAAAGGATTAATTCCTGCTTTATTAATTGCTATTGAATCCATTCCTGAGGCATAAAAATCACCTATTTTTTGTTTATTAGAACCTTTTTCAGCATCTGCTTTAGCAGAATTTTCACAAATAGATTTTATTTGATTGTTAATTGTATCTTGAATGGTTCTAAAAATTCCATTTCCTTTTTCTGATGCTGGAATGGGATGCTTTTTAATCCAACCACCATTGGCATATTTAAAAAAATTATCTGACGGATTTATTGTAGTATCGCGATTGGTTAATAATGGATCATTAAAGGTAATTTCTTTTTTATTACAACTTACAATGCTTAAGGTTGTTAATGATAGAAAAGCTAGTTTTTGAATTATTTTCATAAAATTGTTTATAGATCTGTTGTTTGTGAATAAAATTAGTCGAAAAATGTTATCAAATTTAATAAAATTAGTTGTTAGATCTAATTTTATTTTTATTACTCTTTTTTTTACAATAATTTTGGCAAAAGCATCGTTGTAATAAGATTAAATTGCACCAAAAATAGCTATCATGGATAAAATAAAAATACTTTGGGTTGACGACGAAATTGATTTGTTAAAACCACATATCATTTTTTTAGAGAAAAAAAATTATGAAGTAACAACTTGCAATAATGGTAGAGATGCTGTTGATGTTTTTGCCGAAAATAATTTTGATATTGTTTTCCTAGATGAAAATATGCCAGGAATGAGCGGACTTGAAACCTTGGCCGAGATTAAAGAAAAGAAATCTTCAACACCAGTAATTATGATTACTAAAAGTGAAGAAGAATATATTATGGAAGAAGCAATTGGCTCTAAAATAGCCGATTACCTAATAAAACCGGTAAATCCGAATCAGATATTATTAAGTTTGAAGAAAAATTTAGATCATTCTAGATTGATTTCTGAAAAAACTACATTGGATTATCAGAAGGAGTTTCGCAAAATTGCTATGGAATTGGCGATGGTAAATTCTCACGAAGATTGGATTGAAATGTATAAAAAACTGATTTTTTGGGAGTTAGAATTAGAAAATATAGAAGACACCAATCTAATTGATATTTTAGAATCCCAAAAATTAGAAGCCAATTCTCAGTTTAGTAAATTTATTGAGCGAAACTACGAAGATTGGTATGCTCCAAAGTCAGACAAACCGATACTTTCGCACAATCTTTTTAGAGAATTAGTTGTTCCAGAACTTACAAAAAAAGACAAACCTGTACTTTTCGTTGTTATTGATAATCTACGATATGACCAATGGAAGGTTTTTGAAAGCGTAGTTAACAACCATTATAAATTAGAAAAAGAAGTACCTTATTATGCTATTCTTCCTACGGCAACACAATATGCAAGAAACGCAATATTTTCGGGTTTAACTCCTTTAGAAATGGAAAAACAATTTCCGCAATATTGGAAGAATGATGTTGACGAAGGTGGGAAAAATCTATATGAAGCCGAATTTCTAACAGCACATTTAAAACGACTAGGACTAAATTTAAAACAAGATTATTTCAAAATAACCAATTTGGCATCAGGAAAAAAACTTGCTGAAAATTTTAAAACCTTAAAAGAAAATAATCTTGTAACAGTAGTTTATAATTTTGTCGATATGCTATCTCATGCTAAAACAGAAATGGATGTAGTTAAAGAATTGGCGTCCGATGATAAAGCCTACCGATCGTTAACCTTAAGTTGGTTCAAGAATTCACCACTGTTAGAAATAATTCAGCAAGCACAAAAACTTGGATTTAAATTAATAATTACAACCGATCACGGAACAATAAATGTAAAAAATCCATCCAAAGTTATTGGCGATAAAAATACCAGTTTAAATCTAAGATATAAAACAGGACGTAGCTTAAGCTTTGAAGATAAAGATGTTTATTATGTAAAAGAGCCAAAAAAAATTGGACTTCCAGCAATAAATATGAGCAGTTCTTATATTTTTGCAAAAAACGATTTGTTTCTGGCTTATGTAAATAATTATAATCACTACGTAAGTTATTACAGAAATACATACCAACACGGAGGAATTTCACTAGAAGAGGTAATTGTACCCTTTTTGGTTTTAAATCCGAGATAAATAGTACTAATTGTTAAATTTAGTTATTAAAAATCTGAGTACTAATCACTAAATAAACGGAACACTTATATTTATGGAAATTATCTTTTCATTAGAAGATTTAGACAATGTTGCCAAAAAAATCCTGTTGGAAAACCCAAAAAAAGTAATTCTTTTTAATGGAACAATGGGAGTTGGAAAAACAACTTTAATTAAAAAATTAGCTAAAAACCTTGGTGTAAATGAAGCAACAAGTAGTCCAACTTTTTCTTTAGTTAATGAGTATCAAATAACTAATAATCAATACATTTATCATTTTGATGTATACCGATTAAAAAATGAAATTGAAGCTCTAGATATGGGAATAGACGATTACCTATATTCTGGCAATTGGTGTTTTATTGAATGGGCAGAAAAAATTCCCAATTTAATTCCACAAGAACATTCGGTTATTACAATAGAATTGCTTGCAGATGGAAATCGCAAGTTAACTTTAAACTAATTTTTTTTAAATAGTTACAGTAATTTATATCTGAAAAAGCGAATAGGATTCACAAAATATCATTTATTAATTGATAATAAATGAAACCTATTCGCCTATTTAAAACAAGTAAAACTATTTTAGAAATTGATATTTAAAACCAACCTTCTGCTTGTAAAGTTGAAATTGAAATTGATTTTTTTTAATTTGAAATTGTTTTTTCGTAACTTGTGCCAATATATTGTAAACTATGTCACTTTCACCTTTTACAAAGCAACAACTACTTCCGCAAGAAGAAAAATTAGAAATTGCACGTCACAAAAGCGAACTTTTTATTGGAATTCCAAAAGAGACAAGCTATCAAGAACGACGCATTTGTCTTACACCCGATGCAGTAAATTCACTAACATCGCATGGACATCGAATAATGATGGAATCTGGTGCAGGAGAAAGTTCAAGCTACAGCGATAAAGAATATAGTGATGCAGGAGCCGAAATTACAAATGATACCAAGAAAGTACTTTCTTGCCCAATGCTTCTCAAAGTAGAGCCACCAACAATGGCCGAAATCGAATTAATGAACCCCAATTCGATGATCATCTCTGCCATACAACTCAAAACTAGAAAAAAAGAATACTTTGAAGCACTTACCAAAAAGAAAATAACAGCACTAGCATTCGAATACATAAAAGACGAAGACGGTTCTTATCCTGCAGTAAAATCACTTAGCGAAATAGCAGGAACAGCATCTATATTAATTGCAGCCGAGTTAATGATTAACAATCAATTTGGTAAAGGACTACTATTTGGCAATATAACAGGTGTTCCTCCAACAGAAGTTGTTATTCTTGGAGCAGGAACAGTTGGCGAATTTGCTGCAAGAACAGCAATAGGACTTGGCGCAAACGTAAAAGTTTTTGACAATTCAATAACAAAATTACGAAGATTACAAAACAATCTCAACCAACGTGTTTTTACTTCCACCATTCAACCAAAGTCATTATTAAAAGCATTACGACGTTGCGATGTAGCAATTGGCGCTATGAGAGGAAAAGATCGATGCCCAGTTGTAGTTACAGAAACAATGGTAGAACACATGAAAAAAGGTGCCGTTATTGTTGATGTAAGCATCGATACAGGAGGATGTTTTGAAACTTCCGAAATTACAACACACGAAAAACCAACCTTCATAAAAAGCAATGTTGTACACTACTGCGTGCCCAATATTCCATCACGATATTCTAAAACAGCATCACTATCTATTAGCAATATTATCACACCCTACCTACTCCAAATTGCAGATGATGGCGGCATAGAAAGCGCCTTGAGATGCAATAAAGGACTAAAAAACGGAGTCTATCTTTATCACGGAATATTAACAAACAAAGCCATTGGCGATTGGTTTAACCTTCCCGATAGCGACATCAATCTAATAGTTTTTTAATTTTTTTTATGAAGCGATTGGCTCGGAATTTATTTTTAAACGCAATTCCTGCTCTTCATTACAATCTTTTCCTTTTTAAAGAAAAAAGAAAAAGGATTTTCATTTCGATCAGGGCTAATTAGCTTAGTTTTTCGCATTTTTATAAACTTTTTTCAAAACAACAATCGAATAAAACATTAAAAAACTACTTTTGCATAAAAATATTATAAAATGAAATTTTATCAGCGTTTAGCCTATTATTTAGTAGGTTTAGTTATGGGAAGTTTTTTTGTGGCAATGGTACTTTCAGGAAAAGATACGCGCTGCAATTATTTTCCTAATGCACGAGTATTAAATGATTTACGCAACAAACCTTTCAATTATAGTATTGAAGCATCAAGAAAATTATCAGAAGATTGGATTGACACAATCGATATAAAAAATACCCTAACCTATGGTGATGTAGATTTTGACAAAAGTAATGTAACCTACCAAAAAGGAAAATTATACATCATTGAAGGACAAACAACCAAAAAAGACACCATAACACTACGCGTTATAAATTATCCTAGCAAAGCCGTTCTTGAAGATATTATAAGAAAAAAATAAAACATAATTTATTCACTATGAATGAAGTAAAGATAAGATTTATACCAGCAGCAGGTTTATTTTTCTGCATCTATATCTTTTTCATTGCAATGTCACAAGATTTCTATCCCAACAATGCTTTTGGATATGCCCTTCTTGGCGCAGCATTAATCTCAATTTGCCTTTACTACACCATTAAAGGAATTCAAGATGTAGAAGATTTTAACAACTCAATACCACATAAATTTAAGTTAGGTAAATTTGTACTTTTCAATATAATGCTTCTTAGTTTTATAGTTTTTATAGCTATAACTATTAAACTTACCTATCTATATTCTTCAATTAAAGAAATAGAACTAAAACAATTTGGCAAAATCACAACAGGAGAAATAACACAAGGATATTCATTAACAAGTAAAAATGATCCTGGCACTTACACAGTAACCATAGAATATAACCGCGAAGATGGAAAAACTATCAAAGCAATAACAAGAGTTTCACCTACAGAATTTCAAGAATATTATGTGGGCAAAGAAGTGAATATTATTTATTCTACCCATAATAATGCGTTAGTAGATTTATTGACCGATGATGAAAAAATAAAAAACTACACTAAAATTGAAAATAAAGATATCACAATAGATAATCTCTTAAAATTATTAGAAATAAAACAATCTGAGTTTGGAACTTTTCTTAATAAAATCTCTTATTCTTGGCAATTTGATTCTACAAAAAAAAGTTGGATTAACAATCAAAAAGATATTTTAATTACAATAAATGATGATAAATCAATAAGCTACCTTACAGCTATTGTTAGTCCAGAAAAAATAAATTCAGAAATAAATTTATTAAAATTTAAAAGAATTAACATTGCCAATAATTTATCAAAAACACAAAAAATAGAAATGCAACTATTTTCAGCAGACGGATTATATGAAAATGAAAACTTCGGATTACTAATAAAGACAATGCCAATGGGTAAAGAAGGACAAATGGCAACAGTAATTAACGTTTTTAAAAAATAAATTATTTACCTTTTCGTCTGGTGCGTTCGGTTTTCAATAAATTCAATTCTCTACTAGTTTGTCCTGCAACAGAGGTGTTTTCTTCAGCTCTTCTAATTAAATACGGCATAACGTCTCGAACTGGTCCAAAGGGTAAATATTTAGCAACATTATATCCGTGAGCAGCCAAATTATAACTGATGTTATCACTCATTCCATACAATTGTCCGAACCAAATTCTTGAATCAGTAATTGCTATTGAATTTTCTTTTAGCATTTCCATCAATTTATATGAACTTTCTTCATTGTGCGTTCCGGCGAAGATTGCCATTTTATCAATGTGTTTCATCATGTAATCTACTGCTGCGTTATAATTGTCATCAGTAGCTTGTTTCGACGCACAAATTGGTGTTGGATAGCCATTTTCTTCAGCACGTTTATGCTCTTTTTCCATGTAAGCACCACGAACAAGTTTCATTCCGATGTAAAAACCATCGGCTTTTGCTCTTTCGTGTAATCCTTTTAAGTACTCCAATCTGTCCCAACGGTACATTTGCAAGGTATTGAAAACTATTACTTTGTCTTTATTGTATTTTCGCATCATGTCTTCAACCAACGCATCGGCGGCATCTTGCATCCAACTTTCTTCGGCATCAATTAGTAACGCAACATCCTTACTGTGAGCCGTTTTACATATAATTTCAAAACGTTCTAACACTCTATTCCATTCGGCTTGTTCCTCTGTAGAAAGAGGTTGCTTCTCTCCTACTTTTGTGTATAAATCCAATCGACCTAAACCTGTTGGTTTAAAAACTGCAAACGGAATTGCCTGACGTTCTTTAGCAAATTCAACTGTTTTTAAAGTCATTTCTAAAGCAGCATCAAACTGGTTTTCTTCTTCCTTTCCTTCTACTGAATAGTCTAAAACCGATGAAACTCCTTTAGTGTACATTTTATCAACAACCGATAAGCAATCCATTTCATTAACGCCACCACAAAAATGGTCAAAAACCGTGGCTCGAATCAATCCGTCAACTGGTAAATGTGCTTTTAATGCAAAATTGGTTACTGCAGTTCCAATTCGAACAAGTGGTTCGTTAGAAATCATTTTAAATAAAAAATAGGCTCTATCTAGCTCGGTGTCACTTTTTAAACTAAAAGCAACTTGGGTATTGTTGAAAATTTTGTCCATTTTATGTAATAATTGCACAAATATAAGGAGAGTAAATTAAATTATTATCAAATTTTACCTTATTTTTAAGCTTAAATATGATAATAATGCAATCAATTCTAATAATAAATTATAGATTAAATTTAAAAAAACTAAGAGAAAATAGTATTATTTTGATTTAAAACAACCCATTTTTTATCACTATTAAGTTTGAATGTTCCAATATGTTCTTTATTCCATTCTTGTGGCGAAATTAAAGATAAAAAATTGATGCCATCATCACCTGTATACAAATGATAGATTTCTCCAATTACAGGTTCAAATGAGAATCGGGCGTTGTACACCAACTCATTCCATTCGTATTCTTTCATTAAATTTTCGTACTCAATTTTAAGTTCATTAAACTTATTTTCAAACTGTTTGTTTACATTACTTACGCCACGACTTTTCCAGGAAACAATATCGTCAACTTTAATTACAGGTGCACCAACATTTGTAGAATAAGGCAACAAACTGGCATTATATCCTTTATCTTCAGAAAAAACTATGTTATCGGGTTTCTTACTTTCCATTATTTATTATCGTTTAGATATTTTATTATTTGAAATAGAACGTTGCATGTTGCATTTAAAACGGTCTATGCCCTCAGCTCGTTTAGCAACATGTTTTGTTTTACAATTTTCAACTCGTTCGCGCCAAAGTTTGTAACTGCTAAATTTGAGTTCTTTTTTCATCAAAGCTTTCACTCCAGCTTCGTTTAACTTGAACTGAAATTTTATAGCATCAAATGGAGTTCGGTCTTCCCAAGCCATTTCAATAATTCTATCTATCTGAATATCAGTCAAATTATTTTCTTCTATGGTAGCAATAATTGGTTTCAAAATAATATTGTTTAACTTTTTATATTTTTAATTAAACAAAAGTAATCAATTTTATATTCAATTAAAAAATATGACTAAAAAATAAGTCGATTTACATTAAACTGAGATAAAATAATATCCTTATTTTTGTTCGAAATTTAAAAGAAATTATGCAATCAATCGAAGCCAACGGATATTCAATTTATTTTAATGAAGATGGATATGAAATAATCAATAAAATTATAAGGGAAAATAATTATTCTTCCATATTTATTATCGTTGATGAGCATACTAATGAGTATTGTTTGCCTAAACTTTTACCCAATTTGGCCGTTGAAATTCCAATAGAAATTATAGAAATTGAAGCTGGTGAAGGAATAAAAAACATTGCTACCTGTCTAGAAATTTGGTCAATACTTTCAGATTTGGGTGCCGATAGAAAAAGTGCAATTATCAATCTTGGTGGCGGAGTTATTACCGATATTGGAGGATTTATTGCTTCCACTTTTAAACGAGGAATAGATTTTATTAATATTCCTACAACTTTATTAGGAATGGTAGATGCCTCAATTGGTGGAAAAAATGGTGTTGATTTAGGCAACTTAAAAAACCAAATTGGCGTTATCAATGTGCCCCAATTATTGCTTGTTGACACGAGTTTTCTTGAAACTTTACCACAAAAAGAAATGCGATCTGGATTGGCAGAAATGCTAAAACACGGTTTGATTTATGATAAAAAATATTGGGAACAATTTCTAGATTTAAGCACACTAGATTTTAATGATTTAGATGTATTAATTTATCGTTCTATCGAAATTAAAAACGAAATTGTAAAACAAGATCCAACAGAAAACGGAATTAGAAAAGCGCTAAACTTTGGTCATACGCTTGGACACGCTATTGAAAGTCATTTTCTAGAAACTACTACTCCATTATTACATGGTGAGGCAATTGCCATAGGAATGATTCTAGAAAGTTATATTTCTAAAGAAAAAGGATTGCTCACAAAGGAAGAATATTTTCAAATTAAGTTTGTAATTAATTCTATATTCGATGAACATGTGTTTACTGATAATGACATCAAAATCATTCAAGAATTACTCATTCACGACAAGAAAAATGAGTATGGAAAAGTACAATTTGCGTTGATAAATGGCATTGGAAAAATCATTATTAATCAATTAGTTGAAAATGAATTAATTATCAATAGTTTCAAAGATTACAAATCATAACATTTTTTTAATAAATTAATTGCAATTCGCTTATTTTATTTTTTACATTTGTGCTAATGAATAAAAAGAACAATACCAACACAAATAGCCACTTCCTGCTTAAAAGTAATGCTGGATTTCAGGTGTTATGTGTGACTTTTTTAACGTCTATAAAAATGATTTTAAGTATCATTTTGGATATTACTAAAACAGACACTATCAAGTTACCTATTGTATATGCTAATATTAGAGTTTGAATTCAAGATTAATTCCGCTTTTTATTAATCTTACAAATAATTCAAAAACTAATGAACACAAAATATTTCGACTTAATCAATCAAACGTATTATTTTCCTCAAGAAGAATTTACTTTAAACAAAGAAAATGCACTTCAATTTCATAATATAGATTTGATGAAATTGGTAGAACAATACGGTACACCTTTAAAATTTACTTATTTACCTCAAATTTCCAATAACATTAAAAGAGCCAAAAACTGGTTCAGAAATGCCATGGAAAAAAACAAATATGAAGGTAAATACTATTATTGCTATTGCACAAAAAGCTCTCATTTTGAATACATTATGAATGAAGCTTTCAAGAATAATATTCATATTGAGACATCATCAGCATTTGATATAAATATTGTAGAAAATTTATTGGAAAACGGAAAAATCAATAAAAGTACTCATATAATATGCAACGGTTTCAAGAGAGACCAATATATTACTAATATTGCGCGATTGATTAATAATGGTCACAAAAATGCTATTCCAATTATAGATAATTACGAAGAGTTGGATTTGCTTCAAGCAGAAATTAAAGGAAAATTCAAAATTGGAATTAGAATTGCTGCCGAAGAAGAACCAAAATTTGAATTTTATACATCTAGATTAGGAATTGGATATAAAAATATTGTTCAATTTTACAAAAAACAAATACAAGATAATGATAATTTGGAGTTAAAAATGCTTCACTTTTTTATCAATACCGGTATTAATGATAATGCTTACTATTGGAACGAATTAGTAAAATGTATTAAAGTTTACATTGCATTAAAAAAAGAATGTCCAACACTTGACGGATTGAATATTGGTGGCGGATTTCCTATCAAAAACTCACTAGCATTTGAATATGATTATCAATACATGATTGACGAAATTATCAATCAAATTAAAATTGCTTGTGATGAAGCCGAAGTTGATGTTCCCAATATTTTTACCGAATTTGGATCGTTTACAGTAGGAGAATCTGGTGGAGCAATTTATCAAGTTTTGTATCAAAAACAACAAAATGACAGAGAAGCTTGGAACATGATTGATAGTTCATTTATCACTACTTTACCTGATACTTGGGCAATCAACAAGCGTTTCATTTTACTGGCAATAAACCGTTGGAATGATACCTACGAAAGGGTTTTACTTGGCGGAATGACGTGTGATAGCGATGATTATTACAATTCTGAACAGAACATGAATGCCATATACTTGCCCAAATACAACAAAGAAAAACCATTGTACATTGGATTTTTTAATACTGGCGCTTATCAAGAAACAATTGGTGGTTATGGCGGATTACATCATTGCTTGATTCCGCAGCCAAAACATATATTGATAGACCGAGACGAAAATGGAATTCTGGCAACAGAAGTATTTTCGGAGCAGCAAACCGCCGAACAAGTTTTGGATATTTTAGGATATACAAAAAAGTAATTGAAAATCATTAGATTACAATTACATAAAAAAGATTGTCAAAATAATAAAAAACAGTTTGAAGTTTTAAAAAAATAGTTTTTCTTTGAACTCCAAACTACACACACAAATAGTACACAAACAAAATGAGCAAAGGTCCAATAAGTCAGTTTATTGAAAAAAATTATCTGCATTTCAACGCAGCAGCTTTGGTTGATGCAGCGAAAGGATATGAACAACATCTTCTTGAAAACGGAAAAATGATGATTACTTTAGCAGGTGCAATGAGTACTGCCGAATTAGGAAAATCGTTAGCAGAAATGATTCGTCAAGATAAAGTACATATTATTTCTTGTACAGGAGCAAATCTTGAAGAAGATATTATGAACTTAGTTGCTCATAATTCTTATAAAAGAGTTCCTAATTATAGAGATTTATCTCCGCAAGACGAATGGGATTTATTAGAAAATCACTACAACAGAGTTACAGATACTTGTATTCCAGAAGAAGAAGCTTTTAGAAGATTGCAAAAACACATTCACGCAATTTGGAAAGATGCAAATGATAAAGGTGAAAGCTTTTTTCCTCATGAATTTATGTATCAAATGCTAAATTCTGGAGTTTTAGAGCAATATTATGAAATAGATCCAAAAGATTCTTGGATGTTGGCTGCAGCCGAAAAAAACCTTCCAATTGTCGTTCCAGGTTGGGAAGACAGTACGATGGGAAATATTTTTGCTTCGTATTGTATTAAAGGAGAATTCAAGCCTACTACAATGAAAAGTGGTATTGAATACATGATGTGGTTGGCCGATTGGTATCCAAAAAATTCAGGAGGAAAAGGTGTTGGTTTCTTTCAAATTGGCGGAGGAATTGCAGGAGATTTTCCAATATGTGTTGTACCCATGTTGTATCAAGATATGGAAATGCACGAAATTCCTTTTTGGAGTTATTTCTGCCAGATTTCAGATTCGACAACCAGTTATGGATCTTATTCTGGAGCAGTTCCAAACGAGAAAATCACTTGGGGAAAATTAGATATTGAAACCCCAAAGTTTATCATTGAGTCGGATGCAACAATTGTTGCTCCACTAATATTCGCTTATTTATTAGACTTATAATATATTTTTATGAAAAGAGTAATTGTTGATTATGCAAAGCTAACAGGCGATATTTTAAACTTATTAGTTGACAAATTTCCTGAAGGATATGACGACTCAGACATCATCCGTTTCAGAAATGCGCAAAATGAACTTATCGAGGCAGTTGAAGTTCGCACAGAAGATACTATTTATTTAGTAAAAGTAAGTACTAAACTTGCTAGTAGAATGGAAAAATTTGATGAAGATGATGATTTAGATTCAGTAATCGAACCAATCATTCCGGTTGCAGGACTTGATGACGACGAAGATGCATCAGACGATGACGACATTGAAGAAGACTTATTAAAAGACAAAGGTGGATCTGACGATGAAGATGACGATGATGACGATGAACCATCGGACAATTTCGACGATGACGACGAAGGAGAGGAATAAATCGAAGTACGAGTAACATGGAAAAAATCCCAAATTTAGAATTATCTAAATTTGGGATTTTTTTATATTTAATTTAAACTCCTTGTACTTAAAATTTCAGACTTCAATTTCGTATATCAAACCTTCTATTTCATATATCAAACCTCGTATATATAATCTCGTACCTGCTATTTACAAATATCTTTCCTCAAAAATTCTTTGATGGTGATTTTGGTGACCTACAATCACAAATCCCAAAGCTCTTACTGACATTTGATTATTATTGGCTGTTCCAACTCTAAGCAATTTATCTTCAGAAAATGATTTGAACAATAATAATGTTGCATGTCGTACTGCAGATAATTCAGTTAATAAATCCATAATACTTCTAGAATTTGCGTTGGCTTCATTAACATAATCGTTTTCTTCAAAACCTGGTAAATCGGTTTTATCATTTCTTGCAAACCGCAAAGCTCGATAGGTAAAAATTCTCTCTGCGTCAATTAAATGCAATATGATATCTTTTATTGACCATTTTCCTTCGGCATAACGGTAGTCAAATTTATCCATAGGAATGTCTTGAACAAATTTTATGAATCGGTGCAACGAAATTTCTAATTCTTCTTGCAATGTATATTCATCAGAAACTTGCGCAATGTAATTGGCATAAAAAGGTGCGTATTCGTTAGTGTTTAGTTGGGTTGGTTTCATTAATTAAGTATTTATTATTTTGACAATTCTATTGTACGCTTCCGCTTCCATGAAGTTAGTGCTTCAATATCCATATTGGCCTTACAAATCTATTTTTCTGATATTCCTATTAAAGTTGTGTATGTAAATCAAATTTTATTTGTTTTATGCATAGTTCTTTGTTAGCAAAAGTGCTTTATTTCTTTTCGATATAATTATTAAAAATGATTTGACATTTCGGGTAATTCAAATACAAACTTTTTCATTGATCCAGCTATGAAAAAATCACAAGAAACAACTTCGTCATTTATAACGTGCGATATTGTAACATCGTTGTAATTGAATTCTTTCTCATTTTTTCTTATATATTCCTTATATCGATATTTAAATATATATGGTAAAAGAAAACTGTCTTTAAACTTCCATTTACGTTGTAAAAATTCAAATTTTACTACGTCAGTAGATTTCTTATTTCTGCTGTACATTATCCAAATTCTTGGCATATAAAATTCACCCGATATAGGAGATTCTATTATATAATAGTCTGATAATTCTCTGTATTGACCTTGCAATTCTTGTAAGAATGTATAACGAAGAGAATTTTTGTCAATTTCATTTAGATTTATTTCAGTAAATGTCTTCGCTAGTTTATTCCACGATTTATATACTTCCTCGACATTTATTTCTCGATGAGCTTGTAAACTTTTATAATTGCTACAAGAACAAACTAAAACTGAGACTAAAAGTAATTTTAATGTCTTATTCATAAATTCTCTAATTCTACAGAGTTATTTTAGCATATCGCCCAAAGTCTCGTGGCTTTAAGAAGTTGGGGATTTGTAAACCCGAAACTTTCGATTATTCACGAAAATTAAAAGCACAAAACAACCTTTAAATTAAATTTTCTTTTAAAGAGAAAATAAAATAAATCACTTTCTCCTCGCAAGACTAAATTTGTTTTTCCTACCCAAAAATAGTGAAAATAAATCTAATTTTATTTGTTTTTAAGCACAGTTCTTT
>NZ_JAYWFT010000052.1:0-5964 GCF_043778725.1 Flavobacterium sp.
GAACTTCGGAACTGCGTATTTTCTGCTAAGATAAAATTTCTTGCGGAAAATAAACGTGAATTTAGCACATTTCTCGCCATTTCTTGTAACCGCTGTTACAAGAAGCCTTTTATTCTTCTGTTCTAATTACTTTAAGGTTTGTTTTTAGGATTTAAATTTTTGCTATTATATTTTATTTATTCAATATTAGGTTTTTACTATTAAGGATTAGTATTTGTATACTCAATATTAGGTTTTGCGGATGTCTTATTAGAAGTTTCAGGTTTGTTATTATTAATTCACTATGCGTTATTATAAGTTGCGGTTTTAATAATTGGAATTGCGGATTATATATTAGGTTTTTACTATTTATTATTGTTGTTTTGACCTTCGTTATTATAAATTTATGATTGTATATTAGGATTTTTCTATGGCTTATTTTAAAAAACAGAAAGAATAACACAAAAAGGCGGTAGCCTTTTTGTGTTATCTTTTTTCTATTTTGTTTCTTTGAATTGAAGTTTTACGATTGCATTGTAATATGGTTTACCTGCATCGCCTAAAGATTTTAAATAGGCTTTAACATCTTTGATTAGCTGTATTACATTTGTTTGATTATTGTATAAAATGTCATTTCTATTTTTTCTTGCTGTAATTAGTGCATTTCCAGCCGAGTTTACTGATTGACTTAATGTAACAAGGTTTGATTGTAATGCTTGTAAACTTGCAATTTGTATTTCTGCTTCGTTAGGTGCATATTCTGTATGAGAAGCCAATTGAGTTGTGTAGGTATCTAAATTAGCAATACGGCTGTCATAACTCATTTGAGATGTGGAAATACCATCTGTTTCTGTGGTTTCTGGATTTACAGATTTTGGTTTTTGGTCACCACGTATTTTTTTTGCTTGATTGGCTATGTTTTCTTTATCTGTAGATGATATGTCTAATGATTTTGCATAATTAGAAGATTTTGTCATTAGTTTTCCAAGTGGAGCAATGGCAACTTCACGAGCTGAAACCGCATTTTTATAAATTGGTTTCTTATTATTTAACTCTGTAATTACATTATGTAATGAAGTACGGATAGGGTTGAGGTTTACTAATTGTATTTTAGCATTTGATGGATTATAAAGATTACCCATTTCTTCTAAAATTTGGTAAGCTGTGCTAAAGTTTGCCACATTTTTATTGTGACCTGTTTCTGAATTTGAAGCCATAATGTTTTGATTTAAAAGTTTATAACACAAATATATAAAAATAAATAATAGATAAAAAAAACCCTTTGAAATTTTCAAAGGGTTTTTTTTTATTCTTTTACAAATTTTACAGTTTCAATTCCTGTTTCTGTTGAAAGTCTAATTAGATAGGTTGTTGATTGTAAATTAGAAACATCAATTTGATATTTGTCTTTATTTTCATTAATTGATTTTATCAATCTTCCTTGTAAATCAAATATTTCAATTTTTTGAATTTGTTTTTCAACATTTTCAATAAACAAAATATTACTAGATGGGTTTGGAAAAATTTTTACTTTACTATTTAAAGAAAAATCATTACTAGACAAAGTTGTAAGATAGTTATAAACATTTGTGTCGCATCCTGGAGTAGTGAGAAAAATCCAAGGGCTGACATCTGTTAAAGAACAACGTGATCTAACAAAAAACACATTACATCCTGTTTGTGGAAAATTTGCAAATGTAAATGGATTAGTACTTGATACATAATAAGAATCGGTTGGTAGCGGAGCACCTACATAAAAATCAGGTACTACAGTAATATCCCAAGTGGTGGCAGTTCCATTTTCTGTCCAACTTAATAAGGCATCTTGATTTACAGATGAATAAACTAAATTTGAAGGAGTAGGGCATTGTGCGTTACCTATTATATAGGTAAGTATGCATATTAAAGTTATTGTTTTTTTCATGATTATTATTATTAAAATTCTTTGTCAAAGTTACAACTTTGACAAAGGATTAAGTTAATTAATTAGTTTTTTATAAGTTTTTGTTGTTTGTCAAATGATTGATTTACAATTCGAGCAATATAATATCCATTTGATAAATTTGTAATATCTATTTGATTTTGGCTTTCAGTAGTAAGTACTTGTTTAAATACTAGTTCGCCTAATATATTAAATATTGTTATTGTAGTTGGCTCTTTTATATTGGTTAGGTCTATATTGTAAATACCTTTACTTGGATTTGGATAAATAGATATAGTACTAAAATTTGGGTTTGTGTCAATCTCAGGTTCACTTTGAAATTCAGTAACACTACTTTTTGCTTGTAAACCTGCTGAACCAGAAATTCTTGTTATGTTGGTTGCTGATAATCCGTTAAATGTAGTGAATTTACCCCCAACTATTATTTTTCCATCGGGTTGTTGTTTTAATGCTTTTACATAATTTGTACAAAAAGGACAGCTTGAATACACTGCAGAATCTGTAGTACCCGTTCCAATACTAAAAGTTGAGTCTAACGCTCCAGCAGTTGTCAGACGAATGAGTTTTTTTACTGCTGTTGTACCAAATAATGTGAACTCACCGCCAATAATAGGTTTGTTTGTAGTTGGTTCAAGAATAAGTTCATTAATGGCTCTTTCTACACCTGTAGTGGTATTAAAACTTGTATCAATAGCTCCAGTTGAAGTTAAACGCACTAAAGATTTTACATTTGTTCCATTATATTTATTGAAAGCACCAGCAATGATAATTTTTCCATCAGGTTGGACCACAGCCTTGGCTATTGGAGAATATAATGAAACACTTAAATCTACATTAAATACTAATGAACCTGCAGTGTCGCCAGCTAAAAATGTTGTATCAATTGAACCGTTGCTATTTAAACGTATTATGTTCTTTTGAGTTGCTCCTGCTGTTGGTGGACTAAAGAAACCTAATAATATAATTTGTCCATTTTGTTGAATTGTCATACCAGTTACAACACTTCTATAATAGGTATTTAATACTGTTGGATTAAATGTTGTATCAATCGAACCGTTTGTGTTAATTCTTACTATACCTAGTCTTTGCACACCATTATAATAATAAAAATCGCCACCTAATACTATTTTGCCATCAGTTTGAATAGCACAAGCATAAGCCATCTCATTTGTATAACTAATATTTCTAGATATACCTGTTCCACCTGCATTAAAGCTCGTATCAACTGCACCATCAGGCAATAATCTTGTAATACCGAGACTAGAACCACCAAACCCTGCCGACCAAGTAGCTGCAATAATTTTGTTGTCTGACTGAATTGCTAAATCCATTGCACCTTGATTCCCTGCAAAAGTAAAACTTTGGTCTAAAGTTAAATCAGTATTCAATCTAGCTACGTAAGGTTTTGAAATATTATTGTAAGTCGTGAAAGCTCCAGATATGATAGACTTTCCAGTACTTTGTAGTTCGATATGATTGACAAGGTTGTTCGCTCTAATACCAGCTACAAGGTTTGGTGTAGAATTATTGTTGGTAACAACTATTGTTACAGTTGCGGTATCAGAAAAATTACAGTTACCAATAGAACTCAATCTATAAGTTAGTGTATATGTACCAGCTGATGTACCAGCTGGTATTGAAATAAGTCCTGAACTGTTTATTGTAGCACCTGTAATAGATAGTGGAGTTACCAAAGCAAAACTAACATTTGGTAATGAAGTAGAACTTGAAGCAGTACCATTGTATAAATCATTGGCATAAACACTTGTTGTAACACCTCCTGTTGCACCAATTATTGGCGGACTGGAGAAATTATCGTTAACTGCATCAACAACAATCGTATTAGATGATGTAGAGGTAACGTTTATAGTGTCATATAAAGTAACTGAACAACCACTATTATTTGTAAAAGTATAGCCAATTGTAGTAGTCCCAACACCTGCAACTGAAGCATTAAATGAATATACGCCATTTGCAAGAGTAACACCAGTACCCGAAAAAACACCATTTGCAGTTGTGCCATTTAAGTATAAAGATAAGTTACTTAGGTTTTGAGTATTACAAATTGATGTTGGTAAATTTAAAACTGCTCCGTTGGTTGGAATTAGTGATACATTGTCGATGTAATAACTTATTAGTCTGTTACCAAAAGCATTAGTGCCAGCAGATTGATAATTACATCCACCAATACCAGTGGCCGCAGGAGTATTTGGAACAAGCGTAGCATTATTTAGTAAACCTAAATATAAAAATTGTTCTCCACCAGTTGTTGTCGTAAAATTAAATGTAATATTATCCCAACCATTTGTGTTTCTTGTAACTGTTGGAGAAATTAATTGAGTTGTACTATCTGATGCGTTATTTACTATACTTACATCACCATTAGCATTGTATGCTAAAATTGATGGAGGAGTTGTATTTGACCTATGCAAAAAAGCTTGTAAATTACTAGCCCAATGACTAAATCCATCTGCTAAAGAAACATCAAAACTTAATTGATAATTAGTATTAGGTTGTAAAGGAGTGCTTAACCTTGTATATATATGTTGCTTACCACCAACACCAGTAGAAATCTGAATACCAGCATAGCTGTTACCAATATTATTATTAGATTGATTTCCATACCAATTGCAGGGCACACTCCAACTTGAAAAAGTTGGATTAGCAGTTGAACTAAAATATTTTGCAACTGCGCTACCATCACCTGTAGTTTGAAAAACAGAATCCCATCCGCAGGCTTTTTTAACTATTGGTGGTGCAGATGAATTAGAAAACTGTTCGAAATTACCATTCATTACCAAATTACATGCACTTGGTGTTGGATTGCATCCGCCTGTACTAGCTGGTATACGAATGTATATGTATAAGTATGTAATGTTACCTTTTTTAGTACCGTTTATTGGAACATAACGTAATATATGTAAACCAGTTGTAGCACTACTGAAATTTATTGTAGTTAATGAAGTACCACTTGTTGCAGAAAATGTTGAAGTTGCACTAGTATCTTGTAAACATTCAAAGCCAGTAGCATTTACATCATTGTTTAGAATAATTGCGCCATTA
This sequence comes from Flavobacterium sp., assembly GCF_043778725.1. Classification (GTDB taxonomy): domain Bacteria; phylum Bacteroidota; class Bacteroidia; order Flavobacteriales; family Flavobacteriaceae; genus Flavobacterium. The sequence goes on from NZ_JAYWFT010000052.1 coordinate 4,985, forward strand.
ATCGATAAGTTGGTATTTGCGTTACCAACAAAAGTGTAATCTCCATTACTATTTATTCCATCATTCAAACCAGCAACAGAAATACCAGCACAAGCAGTTCCTCCATAATTGTAAAAACCGTTATTTGTAGAACTAGCACCGAAAGTTGTTTTAACATTATAGCCAATATCACACAGTACATTCCTTTCTTCGGGTTTTAAATAACGCTTAGTTGTTCCTAAAAGATTGACATTACTTAATACAAAGTAACTATCGTTTGCATATGGTGAGGCGCAAGTAGGATATAGCATATCCTCAAAGTGACTTAAACTACTTCCTTGCTCAAAGCAAGTTGGGGTATAAACAGGAACTGTTGAAGAACCTACATATTTTATTGCATTATTACAAGTAGTGCTGTTGAGTACACCAGTGCTTATATTGTTTGGTAAAGTACATCCTGGTCTTAATACTGTTGGAGAAACAGCAGAATTAAAGCTAACATCATACATACTACAACTTCCGATTGTGAGCAATGGAATGTTATTATTAGTTCTTAAAAAAGTATCGTATCTGGTGTAATAAGGAAATGGATCAATTGAATTTCCGTTTTGATTTATGAAACTATTAAAGCCTAATGAGTGGACAACTTCGTGTAATATAACAGTATATAAATCATATAAATTGCTTGGCGAATTGATAGATAAATTAGTATTCCAATTTATACTTGGATCATTAAAATTAAAAGCAACATTACCGTGATAGAAATTATTTGTACCATTTAAGACGTTTGTATATGAGTCAACTCCTAAATGAATAGTTTTCCAAATCTCACCATCTAAAATCCCACCTACATTTGTAGTAGGAAGATAATAAGACGTAGCAAGACCTAAAGTACCTGATGGGACACTCAAATTTGCAATATTTCTAACCCAAATATTAACTTTATTACCAGTAGTTGATAATGGTGAAGTAATAAAGTTAGATATGTCTTCAAATACTTT
>NZ_JAYWFT010000053.1:0-2261 GCF_043778725.1 Flavobacterium sp.
TGCCGAAGCGAAAGAAGCTGTCGAGTACAGTTATGATCAAATAATGAAATATTACAAAACAATGCGATTTGAATAATAAAAAATTTAAACAATGATAAAAAAAACAATGTACGTATTTTTGGGAATTGGATTTATCTTTTCTGTATATATATGCGTCAATAGGGCTTTTCAAAAGTCTAATATTATGCCTCCTCTTGAAATAGAAACTTCTATGCCAGAAATATTAAAGAAATATGCTAAGGATAGTATTGATTTGAGTTTAATGCTCGGAGATACATTTTCTATATTAGGAGATCATATCTGCCCTATTCGCAATGGAATTTGTATCATGGAATTAAATCATATTAATAAGTCTAAAAATGTTATTCAAGATATTAGGACTTATGTTGGAGTTGTTGATGTTAAAAATAAAAAACTAAAAGGGATATTTTATTTTGAAGAAGGTTTTCAACATGTACTTTTAGATTATTATAGAGATACTTTATACTTGGCGGAAAGTTGGGGCTGTTTCAGTATAAGATATTGTGATATTCATACAGGAAAGACAGATATTGTTAATATAGATCCTTGTGGCACAGCTACTGATGCGGGCTCTATTGTCAGGACAGGCTGTAATCTATTTGTTACAGGAACACCATATCGAGCAGGTATTGTAGATTGGAGAACAAAATTTTGTATTGAACCACCTATTCTACGAAGTAGGTCTTCGGGTTCTGGATTTGTACACCCTATCAATAAAGATATTAATTTGATTAATTATACTGAAGACACTTCGGGGCACCGTCATTTTTATGCTTATGATAACAAGGGTAAAAAAAAGTGGCAATTTATAGGCACTCAATACACTTATTTTTATGGGTATAAAAATTATTTTGTTGGGGTCAATGCTGAAAAATTAATTTTGTTAGATAAACAAAAAGGGAATATATTAAAGTCATTTCTTCTTGGTAAAGACAAGACGTTGGATGAATGGAGCATCGTTTATGTCGAAGATAACATCGTCTATTTACGCAGCAATATGAGGAACAACGATAAATTTATACCTTCGGGTTTGGGCAATACAGAACTTATGGCAATTGATATAATGAAAGAGAAATTACTTTGGAAAAAGGAAATAAAAGGCAATTTTCTGACGAAATATTTAGATAATCTATTTATAACAAGCTATAAAGCTAATGACAAGAGTAATCTTAGATACATGGTATATTCAAGAGATAACTTTGAATTATTGGACGAATATGAGTTTAAAACTAAAAAAATAGAGTTTAGTAAAAAAGACAGTAAATGGAAAGGCTGGGGTGGTAATATATGGTTAGATAGAGAAACAGATGTTTACTATACTCGTTCACAAAATATGTTATACTGGTAATTGCACTTTAGCAACGCATTAATTATTGAAGAAATAGAGAAATAAACCACCCAAAAACCCAAACCGCGTAACCTACCTCCCGAGGCGAGCGCAACAAAATTATTTAGAATAAAAAGTACACACTTACATTGAGTAGCATCAATGTGAGCAGGAAAACAATTTTTTTTACCAAAACAACATTTTACACATGAACACCTTACGCAAAAACACTATCTTGATTGCCCTATTGGCATTCTTGTTCCCTTTCGCGTTAAATGCACAAGACCTCATCATTGCAGGTACTAACGATGTTGCATCCATGTTAAGCACCAACAAGCCAAAACATGACGGCGATGATCCGCGCAAAAAGAAAATCAAAAAAACACCAAAACCTGTACCAGGTTGCGGAGTTGTACTTGGTTACAAAAAGAACTCTATTGCTATAAACTCCATAAAAGTAGAGTGGCAACACAACGGAGATCCTGCCAAAGTAAAATACGATATACGATGGGAGGAAACCAACAACACCGCTGTAAAAGGTGCTGCTCTTAATATTACACCTACTTCTGCAAGTAGTGTGCAATACTACACTGTGCTAGGATTAAAACCCAGTACCAGTTACACTATATACATCAATGCCAATTGTGATATTTCAAACAGTGGAGCAGCACCTGTTTGGGCGGTAAGCCCAAGAAGTCCACTTCAGGTTACTACATTGTCTTTTCAGTGTGTCTTAGAAGCTAGTCCAGTCCTAAGCTCAACTTTTTATACCATAACAGCCAAACTACCAAATGAGCCAAACACCTCAGAGAATACTTATGTATTCACACTAAGAAACAAACTTACAGGAGCAGCAGTTGGTCTGCCAGTATCACAACCTGCTACAAATGGTATATACACTTTTTCAAATCCA
>NZ_JAYWFT010000054.1:0-51720 GCF_043778725.1 Flavobacterium sp.
AAATTTGGAATGGTATTGTTTACATTCTGTGCTTTTGTAAAATATTCTTGGTATTTATTTTCTTGTTTTGCGATTTTTTTATCCAAGTTTTTAATCTCGTTTGTTGATGGTGCATCGGTAAAAATCTTTTGTGCAATTCGTTTAAAAACTGGTCCAGCAACATCGGCGCCATAATAATTATTCTTTGATGTATTTGGTTTGTGAACCACAACAATGCAAGAATATTTTGGATTTTCAGCTGGAAAAAAACCAACAAACGATGAAATATAATGTTTATCATTTCCGCCATTTGTTCCGTAATTTGCTTGTGCTGTTCCTGTTTTTCCTGCCATTGAAAAATCTTTAGAATAGAGTTTAGCACCTGTCCCTCTTTTTACAACATTTTGTAAAAGCGATTTCAATTTTTTTATAGTTTCATCAGAACATATCTTCGGATTGATAACTTGCTTGTCGTATTTTTTAATGGTTTTATTCCACTCTTTAATTTCTGATACAAATTGTGGTTTTACCATCTCACCGTTATTTGCAACAGCATTATACAAAGTCAAGGTTTGCAAAGGAGTCATTGTAACATTATATCCAAAAGCCATCCAAGGTAAAATATTAGGATACCAACTTTTGTCTGATGGTTGGTGCACAATAGGAATTCCTTCTCCTTGAAATGGTAATCCTAATGGTTTGTTTAAACCCAAATTATTTACTCTGTTTACAAATTGCTCAGGATTATTTTTATAATTTTCATAAACCGCCTGAACTAAAATTGTATTAGAAGAAACTTCAAAACCACGTCCTACTGAAATTTTTCCATAACCGCCATCATGAGAATCTCTAACTTTATCTCCTCTAAAAACAATTGTTCCGCCATGACTGTCATAAACTTTACTGGTGTCAATTTTATTATCGTCTAAAAGAGCAATCATATCAACCAACTTAAATGTTGAACCTGGCTCGTGAGCTTCGGCAACTGCATAATTAATTGTTTCATAATAATTACCCGATTTTTCGTCTCTTCCAAGATTTGAAATTGCTTTTACTTGACCTGTTTTGGTTTCCATAACAACAACACAACCATGTTCTGCTCCATATTCTTCTAACTGTTTTAAAAGTGCATGATGCGCAATATCTTGAATGTAAACATCAATGGTAGAAATCACATCGTAACCATCTTGAGGATCAACTTCATTGATATCTCGAATTGGTTTCCACTGTCCTTTTGCAATTTTTTGTTTTAGAATTTTTCCGTCTTTTCCATTCAAATATTTTCCAAATGCGCCTTCAATTCCTACTCTTTTTTGAAGACCATCTTGGTCTATTCTATCATAACCTATAGTTCTTTCGGCAATAATCCCAATAGGATGTTCGCGAACTGTTTTTTGTTCAATTATAATTCCGCCTCTATTGGCTCCTTTTTCAAATAATGGAAATGATTTTATTTTGAAATATTCGGTATAGCTCAAATCTTCGGCAACCAAAGTATATCGGTTTTTATTTGCTCTTGCTTTTCTAAGAAGCGCTTCGTATGCCGAGCTTGGTTTACCTAACAATTTTGACAAATTATCAGATAATGGTTTTACATTTTTTTCAAAATCAGCAGCTTTTGGAACTACAGCATCAAATCTGATGGTATAATTTGGAATTGATGTTGCCAACAAACTTCCATCTGCCGAATAAATATTTCCTTTATTTGCCGGAATCACAAAAGTTTTTACCGTTCTGTCTTTGGCTAATTTTCTATAATAGTCACCTTCAACCCACTGTATATTAGTTAGTTTTATAGTAACTGCACACGCCATCAAAAAGATGATGAACGCCATCAGATAAATTCTGTAAGAGATATGTTTATCTTCTACTGCCATAATTTTTTAAAGAAACTTTTTTCTTCTGTTTTTTTAACTTTAATTTTTTGTGGTGGAACCTGAGATGGAAAAATATTTCTAGCCTCCATTTTTTTAGAAACCGTAGATTCCATTTTAAGTTTCATCAATTCTGAACGTCGGTCTACAAATTCTGAACGCAATTCTTTTACTTCATTTGTCAAATCAGCAATTCTGAAAATTTTTTGTTCAAAACGATGTGTATTGGCAATCATAACAATAGCTAAAACCACTATAAACAAAATGAAACGCCAGTTTTTGGTAGCGTCTTCATTGACAAGAAATCTAGCTTTTAATATGTTGTAAACTCCACCTTTCATTTTCTGTTATCTGTTGTTGGTTATCAGTTATTTAGAAACTGAAAACTGCGACTGTACACTGGTTACTTTTTCTCCGCTATTCTTAATTTTGCACTTCTTGCTCTATTGTTGATTTTGATTTCATCATCAGATGGAACGATTAACTTTCCAACTAATTTAAAAGGAACAGAAAAATTTCCGAAGAAGTCTTTTTCTGGTTCACCTTCAAACATTCCGTTTTTCATGAATCTTTTCACCAATCTGTCTTCTAATGAGTGGTACGAAATAACACTCAATCTTCCTTCTGGCTTTAAAATATCTAATGATTGCTCTAGAAATTCTTTCAACACATCCATTTCTTGATTCACTTCAATTCGGACGGCTTGATAGATTTGGGCTAATATTTTATTCTTAAATTGGTCAGGCAAAAAACGTTGTAAAATAAATTTCAAATCGTCTGTTGTGTCAATAGCTTTTATTTCTCGCGCTTCAATAATTGTTCTTGAAAGCGCAGGAGCAATTTTCAATTCGCCATAATCAAGAAAAACCCTCTTCAAGTTAGCATCGTCGTATTCGTTGATTACTTTGTAGGCATCCAATTCGTTTCGTTTGCTCATTCTCATGTCTAAACCAGCATCGAAACGTGTAGAAAAACCTCTTTCTGGAACATCAAATTGATGTGATGAAACACCTAAATCGGCTAAAATTCCGTCTACTTGCTTAACTCCGTGAAATCGTAAAAAACGTTTTATATATCTAAAATTTTCTTGAATTAAAGTAAACCTTTCATCTGGCAAAGCATTTCCCCAAGCATCTTCATCTTGATCAAAACCAAACAATTTTCCATTAGCATTTAAGCGACTCAAAATTTCTTTTGAATGTCCGCCACCACCAAAAGTGACATCTACATAAACACCATCAGGCTTAATATTTAAACCATCAACTGTTTCCTTTAATAAAACCGGATTATGATATTCCATTGTCGTCGTCATTTACATTTCCCATTACATCTTCGGCCAAATCGGCAAAGTCAACAACAGAATCATCAATTGCTTTTTCGTATAAATCTTTATCCCAAATTTCAATAATATTTACCGCAGAAGACAGCACAATATCTTTAGAAATTTGAGCAAAACTTGTTAAATCTTTTGGGACAAGTAAGCGTCCTAAATTATCAATTTCAACCACTTTTACACCTGCAGTAAAACGACGAATGAAGTCGTTATTTTTCTTTACAAATCGGTTGAGTTTATTGATTTTTTGCATCATTAAATTCCATTCACTCATTGGATACAATTCCAGACAAGGCTGAAAAACAGAACGTTTCAAGACAAATCCGTCCTGAAGCGAAGCAGCAAGTTGCTTTTTGAAAGGCGCAGGCAAAAGCAACCTTCCTTTGGCGTCAACTTTACACTCGTATGTTCCGATTATTGAGTTCAACAAATTAGTTATTAAATGATTTGAGCAAAAATATAAAATATTTTACCACAATTTACCACAAAATACCACTTTGTTAATAAGTTTTACCACTTTTAGAAAAAATGATTTTGAAAGATTTACACTCTGAACTGATGATAATTAACAGAATATTAAGAATCGTTACACTATTAGAAAAAAAATTAAGAGATAGCAGATTTTATTGCGAAATATTTAATAAAAATTAAAAAACCCATCATTTCAAGATTAATCAAAATAACTAATTGAAATGTTGACAATTACAATTTTACAGATGCTTTATAAAAACTAAAACAAACCAATTTAATAACCTAAATATTTAAGTAAATACTATGATTTTATAGATAAAAACCTATATTTGTAACAATTGAAAAAAAGGTTTTTAAAATGAATAAAAACATTAAAAAAGAAGGTCGATACAGCTATTTAGAAATTGGAGAAGGAACGCCAATTGTGATTTTGCATGGACTAATGGGCGGATTAAGCAACTTTGATGGTGTTGCAGAATATTTCTCTCAAAAAGGCTACAAAATTGTCATTCCAGAATTACCAATTTATACTCAAAATATTTTAAAAACTAATGTTAAAGCTTTCGCTAAATACGTAAAAGATTTCATCACTTTTAAAGGTTACGAAAGAGTCATTTTACTAGGAAATTCTCTTGGAGGACACATTGCTTTGTATCATGCAAAAATGTATCCAGAGAAAATGCTTGGGCTTGTAATTACAGGAAGTTCTGGACTTTACGAAAGCGCAATGGGCGATAGTTACCCAAGAAGAGGCGATTATGAATATATTCAGAAAAAAGCAGAAGCTGTTTTTTATGATCCAAAAATAGCTACCAAAGAAATAGTTGATGAAGTTTATGCTATGGCAAACGACCGAATCAAACTTATAAAAACACTAACAATAGCTAAAAGTGCTATTAGACATAACATGGCGAAAGATTTGCCAAAAATGCATATTCCAACATGTATAATTTGGGGAAAAAACGATTCTGTTACGCCGCCAGAAGTAGCAATAGAATTTGAAAAATTATTGCCCAACTCTACCTTATACTGGATTGACAAATGCGGACACGCAGCAATGATGGAGCATCCTGATGAATTCAATAGATTACTTGAAGTATGGTTGAATGAAAAAAGTGAAACTTTGAAAAACCTACCCAAATAATCATGAAATCGCAATTGACAAATTTGCGTAAGCAAACACCTATGATAAAAAATCAATACCATATGTTAGCGCTGACAAATAAATTTTAAACATATGAAAATTAATACTGCCGAATTTATAATTAGTAATTCTGACGTAAGTAAATGTCCTACGGAACGTTTGCCAGAATATGCTTTTATTGGCCGTTCCAACGTTGGAAAATCATCGCTAATAAACATGATTACCAATCATAAAAATTTGGCCAAAACATCTGGAAAACCAGGAAAAACACAATTGATTAATCATTTCAAAATTAATTCTAATTGGTTTTTGGTCGATTTACCAGGATATGGTTACGCAAGAGTTTCTAAGAAAACAAAACAAGTATTTCAAGAATTTATTACCGATTATTTTGAAAGCAGACAACAACTTGTTTGTGCTTTTGTTCTAATAGACATTCGTCTTGAGGCACAAAAAATTGATTTAGAATTTTTAGAATATTTGGGCGAAAGTGAAATTCCGTTTAGCATAGTTTTTACAAAAGCAGACAAAGTAAGTAAGACCAAAATTGACTCACACATTGCTGCATACAAAAAACAACTTCATGCTAATAACTGGGAAGAAATACCTCCATACTTTATAACCTCAGCAACAGAAGGAACAGGAAAAGATGCGCTTCTAAACTATATAGAAGAAATTAATGTTGATGTTTACAAAGATTTGAATGAGTTTTAATTTTTTGTTAAAACATTAAAATTAATGAAAAAAAAAATAGATTAGCCTTTTTATTTATTAATTTTATTTCACTTTTATGAAAAAAACTCTATTTTTATGTTTAATTTTATCGTTAACACAAGTTGGATTTTCTCAAGAAAAAAAAACTAGTAGCGTTGAAAAATCAATTTTTGGAATTCAAATTGGCACATTAGGCGTTTGGGCTCACAATGAATTTAAGCTTGCCAATGAATTTAGTTTAAGATCTGAACTTGGAGTAAATTTCGGATTAATTGGCGGAGAAATTCATAATGGAACAACATTAATATCTGCACCATCATTTTCATTAGAGCCAAGATGGTATTATAATCTATCTGAAAGAGCTTCGAAAAACAAAAACATCTCTAAAAATAGCGCTGATTTTTTAACGTTAGGAATTCATTATTTTCCTGGCGTGAACAGCACAAAATTTAATGTCATTTCTCAAATATCATTTATTCCGAAATGGGGAATAAAGAGAACTCTTGGAGATCATTTTACTTATGAAGCCGGAATTGGTTTGGGTTATGTTAAATATTTAGATAAAAACTACAGCTCCAATAAAAACTTAATTGGAGATTTACACCTTCGATTAGGATATACATTTTAACCAAAAAAGGTTCTCAGAGAGAACCTTTTTTTTATGCTTTTAATTCCAATTTTTCTGCAAAATAATCACAGAAGTCTTTCATTGTCGCGGTCATTGTTTCATCTTGTGTTGCACGTTCAAAAGTGTCTGCCATGGCAACTAGCGTTTGGTGAAAGAAAATTTTCATTTCGTCTACCGGCATGTCTTTAGTCCATAAATCTATACGCAAGGTTTCTTTGGTATTGCTGTCCCAAATGGACAATAACATGGCTTTGGCTTCTTCTAGTTGCACGCCACCATCTTGTGCTGTCCAAGTTAATTTTTCGGGAACTCTATTTTCGTCTAATTCTACTAAGAATTTTATTTCTGAAGTTATTGTGCTCATTATTTTTTAGGTTTGTATTTAGATTTTTCAAAAATTTGTTTTGCATCCATTTTTATTAATTCTTGAACGGTAACTTGTGGGTTGTTTTCCATAAAGGCACGTACAATTTGCCATCCTATCCATTGTCCTACTCTTCCTGGCGATTCGTTGTCTATTTCCAAATAGAATTTAGAAAACGGTGCTTGGTTTATAAATCGGTTGGGCAATTTAGCATCGGAGTTGAATAATAATTTATCATTAATAAAATATTCCCACATGTAGGCTTCGTTTTCATTGCACCATTTTATTTGTTCTTCTTTATAACCAATGCGATTTGCATCTGAATAATTGGGCAAAAGTATATCTTTTAGATAAAGTTCTTTACCTGAGTAAATCATTAGTGATAGTAAGTCTTTATCTGTTGGAGCAGGCAATACGCCAGATGCAAAACTAGAAACTACATCGGGCAGAATTTGGTTTTGCTCAAAATTTTGTCTCAAATAGACTGGAAAATCTGAATAGAATTTATGTTCATTACCCAAGTATAATTCTAGTGCAATTATCAATTTGTCTTTGGCATATATTGTTTTATACTGGTCGTTCATGTCGCCAATTGCAGTATAAATTTGTGGTGTAATGACTGTTGGAAAATAATACTTTATGTGTTTAAAGAGGTCTTCAATTTCTTGTTGCTGGGAACTAAAGTTTTTATATTTTTTTTCTACTTCGGTGTACAACTCTCTCCATTGTGTGTTTTTTATTTTGTTTGTCCATACCGTATCTGGAATTCCTGGAGGAAAAAAATCGGGATATTGAGCTTTAACAGATGTTAAATCGTTTGGGTTGGCCTCAAAGAAAGCTTGTTCAAAGCGGTGTAACTTCATTGAGACAGGAATTTCTTCTACTGCTTTTTCTACTTTGGTTTTTTTATCGCAGGAGTAAAAAATGACAATAAGAATAAATATGAGGTATTTTTTCATTTTAGATTATGTGTTTGTTGCTTTTTTATTTTTTTTTATGGTTTATAATTTTATTTAAGTAACTAATTGTTTAATTTTACTTGAACTAGCCGTGATAGTAGCGAAAATCCTTTTATAATTATGGCTTAGAATATCTTGATAAAAAAGAGCGACTGCAGGAAGCTCCTTTTTTATCTTAGATAGTCAAGGCATAATTGTAAAAGATTGAAGCGAATAGCAGGAAATGGCTTTAAAAAATTTATTATTTTTGCAAATATACATTACGGATTTTTAAAATTTCTAAATAAAATGTCAAAAACTAGCACAATTGAGGTTGAAAAAGTAAATGAGCATATTGTAAATTGGTTGAGAACGTATGCTGATAACGCAAAAGTGAATGGATTTGTTGTGGGAATTTCTGGTGGAGTTGACTCTGCGGTGACTTCTACACTATGTGCACAGACTGGATTTCCTACGTTGTGTGTTGAAATGCCAATTCATCAGGCTGAGAATCAAGTAAGTCGTGGTCGCGAACATATTGATCAATTGAAAAAGAGGTTTGCTAATGTGAGTAGTGTAGCATCTAATTTAACTGAAGTATACGAGGTTTTTAAAACAGAGATGCCGCATGCAACAGATGCGACAAAGTACCATTTATCGTTGGCTAATACAAGAGCTAGATTGAGGATGACTACTTTATATTTTCATGCTGGTATTCATGGTTATTTGGTAACTGGAACTGGAAATAAGGTAGAGGATTTTGGCGTTGGTTTTTATACAAAATATGGCGATGGCGGTGTAGATTTGAGTCCGATTGCCGACTTGATGAAGAGTGATGTTTATGCGCTTGGAGCGTTTTTAAAAATTCCAGAATCTATACAAAAAGCTGCGCCAACAGACGGATTGTTTGGTGATAATAGAACAGACGAAGATCAACTTGGTGCAAGTTATGACGAGCTAGAGTGGGCAATGCTAGCAGTGGAAAAAGGAAGTGACAAAAATGCTTTTTCTGTAAGGGAAAAAGTTGTTTATGAAATCTATAAACGATTAAATTTCGTAAATAAACATAAGATGAATGCAATACCAGTATGTGAGATTCCAGACGCCTTTAGAATATAAAATGGAGTTGACTTACAATTAATTGCATTTTTTTGCTTAACTTTACATTTATTTTATCAAAATAAGTGTTTCCAAAAAAATTAAAATTATGATAAATGTTTGTCTTGCCGATAATTATCCCGTGGTTCATTATGGCGTAAAATCATATTTTAAAGACCATCCAGAAATTAGTGTCGTATCTAATGTGGGTAGTTTTTATATGGTTCCTGATGCGCTTAGAAATAAGGAAATTAATGTTTTAATTATTGATCTTGAATTGGATGGATTGAAAAGTATCTATGAATTGAAGGCAATAATTAAAAGTTTTCCCAACACTAAAGTTTTAGTTTTTACAAGCTTGAACGAACAAATATATGCACCTAATGCTATAAAAGCTGGCGTTTCTGGTTTTGTTCATAAATCATCTAAACTTGAAACTCTTGGAACTACAATAATTCGTGTTCATCAAGGAATAATAATGATGAGCGATGCTATAAAGAAAAATTTAGCGCTTATTGCTAAACAAAATAAAAGCGAACGACTGTATAGAAAATTGTCTAACAGAGAAATTGAAGTTTTGCGTTACTTGTGTGACGGAAAGAAAAATAACGAAATTTCGAAAGTTCTAGAATTGAATGAAAAAACAATTTCGACTTACAAATTAAGACTTTTGCAGAAACTGAATGTTACTAATTTAGTAGATTTAGTGAATAAAGCTAAGACTTTGGATATTGTGTAAAGAAATTCGAATTTTTTAAATTCCAAATTCCAATTGATTATAGATTGGAATTTGGAATTTTTTGCTTTTTTTATATTTATCTAGTTATGTCTAGAAATAACTCTACCCAGTTTTTTAGAAAACATATTGGTCAATCCTAGATAATCTACAACCATAGATAGCGTTTCTGAATTATCAATTTCTGATTGTTGTGTTATTGAAGATTTCAATTCGTCTATTATTTTATTTACTAAAAACCAACGTAGCGTTAAGATGGTTTCGGAAACATATTGACTTATAGTTTTATCTTTAGACTTTACAAAAATATTTTTTGCCTCCCAATCGTGAAGTACGTCGCGCTCATCGTTCATAACAATTGAGGTTACTTCTTGCGATAATTCTGGAGCAAGTTGGGTTAAGTATTTTTCTAGTTCAAAGGTTTCATTGTGATTAAAATAGGCAATCAAATCATTATAAATATCTTTAAACAAAGGATTTGCTAATTCCGTTTCGTCTTCTTGCAAACTCAAGAAAATGCGTTGATGAACTTTATATTTATTCATTTCTGTAACCTCAACCATTTCGCCAGCTTCATTTGCTTTAAGTAAAACATCTTCAAAATCGTCTTCTACGTTTCCGTAAATTAGTAAAATTTCGATGATTTTATGTTCAAGTTCATATTGAATATCGACATTGGCAGTAATAATTGGATTTTCATTTTTATGAACTTCAAATGCCGTTTGTTCTTCTTTGCGTTTTTTTCCTAAATCGCTAACGTCCTTTTTAACAAGTTGTGCCAAGGTGTTAAAAAGTACATCTTCGGAAATATCCATAATTCTAGACGTTTCTTTGATATAAACTTCGCGTTTAATTCTGTCTGGAATTTTAGAAATACTGGCAACCATATCACGAATCAAATCGGCTTTTTTGATAGGATCATTCTTGGCATCTTTCATTAAAAGTGATGCTTTGAATTGGATAAAATCCATAGCATTTTCTTCAAAATATTGGATTAAATCTTGCAAAGGCGTTTTCTTGGCAAAACTATCTGGATCTTCACCATCAGGAAATGTGCAAACTTTTACGTTCATTCCTTCTTCAAGAATCAAATCGATTCCTCTAATGGAAGCGCGCAAACCTGCAGCATCACCATCAAAAAGTACGGTAACATTTTTTGTCAGACGATTTATCAAACGAATTTGATCTGGTGTTAAAGCTGTTCCAGACGAAGAAACCACATTTTCAATTCCGGCTTGATGCATTTGAATAACATCGGTGTAACCTTCAACCAAATAACAATTATCTTGTTTGGCAATGGCTTGTTTGGCATGAAAAATTCCGTACAAAACTTTACTTTTATGGTACAAATCACTTTCTGGCGAATTGAGGTATTTGGCTGCCTTTTTATCGTTAGTTAAAATTCGTCCTCCAAATCCTAAAACGCGTCCACTCATGGACTGAATTGGAAACATTACACGACCTTTAAAGCGGTCAAATTGCTTGTCTTCTCCAACAATTGTCAATCCTGTTTTTTCTAGAAATTCTAATTTATACCCTTTTCCGAGTGCTTCTTTGGTCAAAGCATCCCATGTTGCAGGTGAATATCCTAAACTAAATTTCTTGATAGTTTCGTTAGTGAATCCGCGTTCTTTGAAGTAAGAAAGTGCGATCGCTTTTCCTTCTTCAGAATTTAACAAAATATCTTGAAAATATTTGGATGCAAATTCAGAAACCAAAAACAAACTTTCACGTTCGTTAGCAACTACTTTATCTTCATCAGAAAGCTCAGTTTCTTCAATTTCGATGTTGTATTTTTTGGCTAAATACCGAATGGCTTCTGGATAGGTAAACTGCGAATGCTCCATGATGAACGCAATAGCATTTCCTCCTTTTCCTGAGCTAAAATCTTTCCAAATACCTTTGGCAGGCGAAACCATGAACGAAGGAGAACGCTCATCTGAAAACGGACTCAGTCCTTTAAAATTACTACCGGCGCGTTTTAACAATACAAAATCGCCAATAACTTCTTCTACTCGAGCCGCTTCGTAAACTTTATCTATGGTTTCTTTGGTAATCAAAATTTTAGTTTAAAATTGTTTAAAGTTTAAGGGTTTAAAGTTACCAATTTTTAAATAAAAAAACCTACAAGGTTCTAGAAAAACCTTGCAGGTAGAAATATAACTAACCTAAACAAATTTTTAATTGAAATCGAATCGAACTCCTAATGAAATGTTGTTTTGCTTCACTGCGTTGTTCTCAAACATTGGATTCAAATCATACTTTACATACAAACTTGTTTCTTTGTATCCAAGATAGGCACTTACTCCATAAACAAAGTTATTTACATTGAAATCTCCTTTTTCTTTAACTGTAATATCGTTTCCGTCTACATCTTCAAATTTTTGAAATTGTTTCGATTTGATTCTAAGTCCGGCATAACCACCAAGTCCTAAACGAACACTTTGGTGGGATTGAAAAAATGCTTTTCCGTCTTTAGATTTGTTTTTAGAAAAGTCAAACTCTAAATGCAATGGCGCAACTAAATACACATTTCTAAAACGAGAATCGTCTAAATCAATTCCGTTTACTTGAAGATTGGTTTGGTCGCCACTTTTAACAAAAACTCTATTATCTGTTGGACGAAGGTTGTTGTACATCACAGAATATCCATATTTTAAATGCAATAAATTATTGTTTTTAAGCAACCTAGTATTGTAGGTGTTTCCCCATTCGTAAAAATGTGAACCCCAATATCTAAAATCAGAACCTGCAACTTTTCCGTCTGTAACTAAATTGTTTACACCTGCGGCAAACACAAATTGTGAAGTTGTTCTTTTTTCAGATTTTTTGATGGTGTCTGTTCTATAAACAGAAAAAGATCCGAAATTTTTTTTCTTAGAATATTCTGCCAATTTTCCATCAACTTTTGCCTGTACTAAATCTTTCAATTCTTCTTGAGCTACCGCAATTCTGTTCTCAATAATTGTTGCTCTAGCTTCAGCTAATTGTTTCTTTTTAAAATCAGCTTGCTCTTTAGTAATTGTTCCTTTTTCTAACTGAACGTTTACTTCTTCAACTTCAATTTTTAATGTAGCTTTTTCTTCGGCAGTAATTTTTTCTATTTTGTCTCCAATAACTCTGGCTTTGGCTTCAAAAGTTTGCATTTCTCTTTCTTCTTTTTTGCCCTGGTCTTGTGCTACCAATTTGCTTGCAAAAAAGCATAGTGATAGTGCTAAGTAAATTGTAAAATTTCTCATAATGATTGATTTTTAAATGATTAATTGATGATTTTTATTCTTGATTTCTGTTGGCTAGTGCCACTTTTACTTCTTGGTAATTTTTACTAACTCTGTTTATTACTTTTTCTCTAAATGTTTGGTCTAATTCTCCGTCGACTTGAGACAAAAGACTGTTGGCGTTTACTTTTACTTTAGGTTTTAGTGTTGATTTTGGTGTTTTTTCAACTGATGCTAATAAATCGTCAACGTTTACTGTACTTGGCTTTGAAACAATTTCTTTTTTAGATTCAAGAACTGGAAGTTCTTTTTGAGCGACAACTTCATTGTTTTGAAATTGAATTTCTTTGTTTTGATTGATGATCGGATTTACTGTTGTTTTTTGATTGTTTTGATTGAAACTCTTTGATGATTGTGTGATAATTGTTTTATTTTCTTCTTTTTGTTGATTAGCTCGTTGTTTTACTTGCTCATCAAATCCTTCTAAACCGTTATTGTCAATGCCTGAATTTCCGTTAATAGAGTTTGTGTTCTGTTTCAAATTATTTTGTTTTACTTCTTCGTTTACTACCACATTCTCTTCTGGTTTAACAACGATTTCTTTTTGATTGAAGAAAAACAAACCAAGCGACACCAATACCAAAACGCTGGCAGCAATTCCAATAAATCGAGACGAAAGAAAAGGTGAACGTGCTGTTTTTTTTTCTTCGGCTACAGATAACATTGCGTCTAATCTATCCCAAGATATTTCGGTTGGTTTGATTTCGCGAGCGTTCAATTGCTCTTTTATTTGGGTTTCTAATTTATTCAGTGCCATTTTCGTAATTTTTTAAGGTATTAATTTGTTCCTGCAACATTTTTCTAGCATGCGATAATTGCGATTTTGATGTTCCTTCATTAATATTTAATAAAGTTGCAATTTCTTGATGCTTGAATCCTTCTATACAATATAAATTGAAAACCATTTTATATCCATCGGGCAAACTATCTATTAAAGATTGAATATCATCAACAGAAAACTGACTTTCTATATTATTGAAACTTTCCTCGAAATAATTTTCGTCTTCAATGAACTTTACTTTCTTCTGAACTCTTATAAAAGAAATACATTCGTTAATCATTATTCGTCTAATCCAACCTTCAAAACTTCCTTCGTGTTTGAAATTTTTTAAATTGGTAAAGACTTTCATAAAAGCAGTTATCATGACATCTTCTGCTTGATGCAAATCTTTTATATATTGTCTGCAAACACTTAACATTTTTGGAGAAAACTTAGAATAAATCTGATGTTGAGCATGACGATTATTCTCGACAGCCAGTTCGATTAATTCTTTTTCTTCTTGATGTAAGTTGATTACTTTCATTTTTTGATTTAGGAATTAGGATTTTATTATTTAGGATTTACCTAACAAACTAATTCAGACTTCTATTAGCATAGACGATTGTATTTGTAAAATGGTTGCATGATTAATTAGATAATTTTTCAATTAGATAATCAGATAATTATAAAACCCACAATATCAAATATTTAAGCATGGCAAATAATTACACTAATTATCTAATTATCTAATTATCTAATTACTTCTTCCTTTCAATAACATAGTTAACCATTAAGATCAAACTGTCTTTATAAATAGAATTTGGGAAATTTTGAATCAAAGCGAGTGCTTCTTGTTGGAATTGCGCCATTTTTTGTTCGGCATAGTCCAATCCGTTTTTGTCTTTTACAAATTGGATTACTTCTTTAACACGTTTTTTGTCTTTGTTGTGATTTTTAATCGAATTGATGCACCAACTTTTTTCTTTAGAAGTACAATTGTTTAAAGCATAGATTAATGGCAAGGTCATTTTTTGTTCTTTGATGTCAATTCCGGTTGGTTTTCCGATGGCTTCATCGGTGTAATCGAATAAGTCATCTTTTATTTGAAAAGCCATTCCTATAAGTTCGCCAAACTTACGCATGGTTTCTACTTGAACTTCATCATCTGAAACCGATTTTGCGCCAAGTGCACAACAAGCAGCAATAAGTGTAGCTGTTTTTTGTCGGATGATTTCGTAATAAATATCTTCTGTAATGTCTAATCTTCTTGCTTTTTCTATTTGAAGTAATTCGCCTTCACTCATTTCGCGCACAGCAACAGATATAATTCTAAGTAAATCAAAATCGCCATGATCTATCGAAAGCAACAATCCTTTTGAAAGTAAATAATCGCCAACTAAAACGGCTATTTTATTTTTCCAGAGCGCATTGATAGAGAAAAATCCTCTTCTGCGATTACTATCATCCACTACATCATCGTGAACCAAAGTTGCGGTGTGAATTAACTCAATTACACAAGCGCCACGATAGGTTCGTTCATCGACCGTTCCGCCAGAAATCATTTTGGCTGTTAAAAAAACAAACATTGGTCGCATTTGTTTTCCTTTTCGGTTTACTATGTAATAGGTGATTCTGTTTAACAACGCTACTTTGGAAGACATTGACTCGTAGAACTTTTTTTCGAAAAGTTCCATTTCATCCTGAATGGGTTGTTTTATTTGCGAAGTGATGTTCATTATTGAATACAAAAATAACGCTTTTTGTTTTAAGAAAAAAAGTTGTTGTTATAATCTTAACTTTATTCAATACAAAATCTAATTAGCACTGATTGAAATGGAAATCCTTTTCTAACTCCGACAGAGTTGTGAACTCTGTCGGAGTTAGAAAAGATTGGAATGTAAAGCAGGAAAAAGGATTGCAAAAAATGCCCAAGCGATTCGCTTCTAGAAAAGCTATGCTTCTTTATTGGCCAATTGACCGCAAGCTGCATCAATATCTTTTCCGCGACTTCTTCTAACTTTTACAACAATACCAGCTTTTTCAAGTTCTTTGATGTATAAGTTTACCGATTCTTCTGATGCTTGTTGAAATTCGCCATCATCAATTGGGTTGTATTCAATTAAATTTACTTTACACGGAACGTATTTACAGAATTTGACTAGTGCATCGACCGCTTCTTTATTGTCGTTGATTCCTTTCCAAACGACATATTCGTAAGAAACTTTACTTTTGGTTTTTCGGTACCAATATTCTAAAGATTCACGCAAATCTTTAAGTGGAAAATTAGAACTAAAAGGCATAATTCTAGCGCGAACCTCATCAATTGCTGAATGTAAAGAAACCGCCAATTTGAATTTCACATCATCATCGGCCATTTTTTTAATCATTTTCGGAATTCCAGATGTCGATACCATAATACGTTTTGGCGACATTCCTAATCCTTCCTCGGAAGTAATCATGTCAATTGCCTTGATGACATTGTTATAGTTCATTAACGGCTCGCCCATTCCCATAAAAACAATATTAGAAAGTGGACGATTGTGGTATAATTTACTTTCGTTATCTATAGCAAGAACTTGGTCGTAGATTTCGCCAGGTTCAAGATTTCGCATTCTTTTTAATCGTGCTGTGGCGCAAAAATTACAATCTAAACTGCAACCAACTTGCGATGAAACACAAGCTGTAGTCCTTGTATTTGTTGGAATTAAAACACTTTCTACCACCAAACCGTCATGAAGTCTAACAGCATTTTTTACCGTTCCGTCTTCGCTTCGTTGCATGGTATCAACTTTGATGTGATTAATAACAAAATTGGCTTCAAGCATGGCACGAGTTTCCTTAGAAACATTAGTCATGTCTTCAAATGAATGTGCGCCTTTGCTCCACAACCATTCATAAACTTGATTGCCACGAAATGCTTTATCGCCATTGGCAACAAAAAAATCTCGAAGTTGTTCTTTGGATATAGCGCGAATGTCTTTTTTATCAATCATTGTGCAAAGGTAAAACAATTTGTTGATTTGGTAATTTGTGTTTGGTAATTTGTAATTTTGCAATAAAATAAAACATCATGCATTTCATATCTGAAGAATTAGAAAATTACGTAGAACAACATTCACAAAACGAACCCGAATTGTTGGTGAAATTATTTAAAGAAACCCATCAAAAAGTTTTGCAACCAAGAATGTTGAGTGGTCATTTTCAAGGACGCGTTTTGAGTATGTTATCTAAAATTATTTATCCGAAAAACATCCTTGAAATTGGAACTTATACTGGTTATGCAGCATTATGTTTAGCCGAAGGAATGCAAAAAGAGGGAACTTTAGACACGATTGATGTAAAAGAAGAATTGGTTTCTATACAACAAAAATATTTTGATTTATCGTCTTGGAAAGGTCAAATAACTGCGCATTTGGGTGATGCTTTAGAAATTATTCCAACTTTAAATAAAAAATACGATTTGGTTTTTATTGATGCTGACAAGGAAAATTACATCAATTATTTTAATATGATTGTTCCTATGATGAATAAAGGCGGCATAATTCTATCGGACAATGTACTTTGGAGTGGGAAAGTTTTGGAAGAACTAAACCCTAAAGACATGAGCACGAAAATATTATTGGAATACAATCAAATAGTTAACAATGACCCGAGAGTTGAAACCGTTTTACTTCCAATTCGTGATGGCTTGACCGTTTCGAGAGTTATTTAATCTTTTATAAAATACTTTTGATAGACTTTGTAAAACAGCGATCCGTAAAGTGCTCCAAAGGCATATCCTGTTAAAATATCTATTGGGAAATGCAATCCTAGATAAATTCTACTGTAGGCAAATATTAAAGGAAATAGAAACAACAAGACTACATATTTGTAATATTTTCTAATTATTAAAAATATAAATACGGTAGTCGCCATAGAATTTGTAGCGTGTCCCGAATAAAAACTAAAGGAATCACTACCTTTTACAACTCTAATAATATCTTTTATTTGTGGATCATTGCATGGACGTAAGCGCTGAAAATGATTTTTAAACAGATTGGCAGATTGGTCACACAAAAGTATGAGAAGTGCAATGAATCCTATAGCAATAAAAAAGTTTTTCCAACCAATTTTCTTAATTACTAAATAAAAAATCAACAAAAAAAGAGGTGTCCAATAAGCTTGTTTTGTAATAATTAGCCAAAGTCCATCAAAAGTTGGCGAACCTAATCCGTTTAAGAAAACAAGCAATTGTTTATCAAGTGCAATGATTTTATCGAGCATTACATTTGACGTTTTATTGGTCCGGTAATGTTTTCGAAATCTTCTTTTATTTTAGTGACACTTGCCGAGGCATCATTTAAAACATTTGTCCCTAAATCTGGAACATTAGCTGTAACACTTTCTTTTACTTTATCTACTTCCGCTGTAAAAGTATTTGTTATTTGATTCATTGAAATATCCAATCCGTTAGCATCTACACCTTTTTGGATTTCACTTTTTATTTCATTTGTAGCATGTTTTAGATTGGCCATAACTTTACCAAAAGTTCGAGCCGCTTCTGGAAGTTTATCGGTTCCAAAAAGCATTAATGCTATAAAAATGATGAAAATTAATTCGCCTCCTCCTATTCCAAACATGATTTTTTTATTTATTGAATTGCAAAGTTACGAAGTTCTTAATCAAATTTTGATTTTACTTCTTCTTTTGGCCAAGTGTTATTAGTTACATCAATATCGGCTGTTTCCAATTTTGGGTCGATTTGAATTTTAGTAATCGCTTTTTGAGTTGCAAATGTTCTGCTTACCTCTTTATCATTCATTCTCCATATCTGAGCTGGAAATTTTTGAATTTCTGTAGTACCATCTTCATAAGTTAATTCTACAATAATTGGCATAACCAATCCACCAGGTTTGTCAAAAGTAACTTGATAAAAATACTTAGGTTCGTTTAGTTTTGCTTTTTCATCGGCAGAGAAATGTTCGTTTACATAATCATCTAATGCTTTATAATCTGAAATTTTGAATGGTTTATTCATTTCTGTTTTATAATCTTCACTTCCGTCAGCAATCATGTAAACCATTGGACCAGGATTAGAATCGCGACGACGTCTAGTTTTCATAAACTCTGTAACTTCTTTAGAAGGTTCATTGCTTACAAAATATTTTTTCACTTCTTTAATTCCTATATCATTGGCATCGGTAGAATAAAACCAACCTCTCCAAAACCAATCTAAATCGACAGCCGATGCATCTTCCATTGTTCTAAAGAAATCTTCTGGAGTTGGATGTTTAAACTTCCATCTATTAGCATATGTTTTAAATGCATAATCAAACAATTCGTGTCCCATAATAGTTTCACGAAGAATATTTAATGCTGTTGCTGGTTTTCCGTAGGCATTATTACCGAACTGGCGAATGCTTTCAGAATTGGTCATAATTGGTTCCAATCCTTTTTGATCGCCACTCATGTAAGGTACAATATTTTTAGCTGGACCACGACGCAATGGGAATTTTGGATCAAAAGTAGATTCGGCGAGAAACTCCATAAATGAATTTAAACCTTCGTCCATCCAGGTCCATTGGCGCTCATCAGAATTTACAATCATTGGAAAGAAATTGTGTCCAACTTCATGACAAATAACGCCCAACATTCCGTATTTTGTTTGGTCTGTATATTTTCCGTCTGCATCTGGGCGACCATAATTCCAACAAATCATTGGATATTCCATACCTTGATCTCTTGCATTTATAGAAATTGCTTTTGGATAAGGATAATCAAATGTGTAGCTTGAATAACTTTTTAAAGTATGTGCAATTATTCTAGTAGAATATTGTTCCCAAAGCGGATTTCCTTCTTTAGGATATAATGAAATTGCCATAGAAACTGTCTTTCCTGTTCTAACAGCCGTCGCATCATAAATAAATTTTCTTGAAGTTGAAATTCCAAAATCACGAACATTTTCTGCTTTAAATTTCCATGTTTTTTTCTTGTCAGAAAATCCTTTTTCGGATGCTTCGGCTTCGGCTTGTGTTACTACAATTACTGGATTATCAAACGATTTTTCTGCTTGCGCATATCTAGCAAGTTGTGCAGGAGTAAAAACTTCAGCTCTGTTTAATAATGTTCCAGTAGCTTCTAGAATATGATCGGCTGGAACTGTAATATTAACTTCAAAATTTCCGAAAGGCAAAGCAAATTCTCCTGAACCCCAAAATTGCATGTTTTGCCAACCTTCAACATCGTTGTAAACTGCCATTCTTGGATAAAACTGCGCTAAAATATAAAGATTATTTCCGTCTTTATCAAAATGTTCGTAGCCTGAACGACCGCCATCTAATGTATAATTATTTATCAAGTAATTCCATTTTATAGAAAACGAAATTTTCTCGCCATGCTTTAAGACTTTAGGCAACTCAATACGCATCATCGTTTGATTGACTGTATATTGCATGGGTTTTCCCAAAGCATCTTTTACATAATCTATATTAAATCCGCCATCAAAATCGGCTTCAAGATATTTTCTAGAAAATCCTTGAACACCCATTGCCGGATCGGTTTTATTACTTTCTACCAAAGGCGAAAGTGATTTGCGAGATTGCTGGTTTTGATCCAATTGCACCCAAAGATAATCTAGTGATTCTTTGGCATTATTGGTATATGTAATGGTTTCTTGACCGTATAATTTTGTGTTTTTATCGTCGAGTTCAATATCTATTTTATAATCGGCTTGTTGCTGATAATATTCTGGTCCAGGTGCGCCAGAAGCGGTACGATACATATTGGGCGTTGCCAACAAATCGTACATTTGTTTAAACTTATCAGGGTTTTTCTCACTTTGAACTGCTGGTTTTGGGGTTTCTTGTGCTAAAACTCCAAGTGTAAAAAATAAAAAACCGAATTTTAAAATAGACGAATTGCTCTTCATACCTAATTTTTTTTAAGGATATAAAAGTAATTGTTTTTTAAGTAAGATTATGGGATTGAAATTATTTTAACATTCCTTTAAAGTTTTCTGACGTAAGAAGTAAACTTTGTTTTTCTCCAGTAATATTTGCTTGAATAATATTTTGTTGCTCGTCATTCAATTCTGTCAAAGCGCTATTTTCTATTTCAAGTTTGTTTATTTTAGAAACATCTGCAATTTTGAAATAACAAACCAACACATTTGTATCTACTTCTTTACTGAGAAAACTCATTGGCCTGACAGTTCCGTTGACTTTTAAAATAAATTTTTCAGACAAGTATTTTTTCATTGCAACTTCATCATCTGCTGTTTCTCTATCGGTTCCGATAAAGTATTTTTTGTGGTACTTTTTTTCTAAAGCAACGTTCAAATCATCAATAAAAATGCGAGAGGTGATTTGAATCATTTTTTTTTGATGCGCATAATTTATCTGATAAATTGACATATAAAATTTGTGTACTGCCATAGAAGACAGACTAACTAAAAGAACTATGAGCAGTGTATTTCGGACAATTTTTGGCATTTTCAAAAGTACTTAAATTAGATAGTTTTTTAATTTTTTTTATGAAACTCTTCGCTTTTGGCAATCATAAATTCCATAAAAGCTAAACCGTTGCTAGGATCTAGAAGTTTTTTAGCCTGAATTTCATTTGAAAAAGAATATGTTAAAAAAAGATTGATTTGATCTTCGTCAAGCTTTAAAGTTTCTTTGAAAAAATTTGTAGAAAATCTTACTTTAGTTTGCGTTACAAATTCTTCATAAGTAATTATTTTTTCAGGAATTGGTTTAAATGTATTGGATGAACCTTTAAATAAATCGGCAACCATTCCTCCTACTTTTATAAAATCTACGCCATTCATTTTTTTGGGTTCGAACATATTTACAGTTCTAACACTTACACCTGTAATTTCAAGTTTAGAAACATCCAACTTGGGCAATTCTACCTTAAACGCTGGTTTTAGTTTAATTCGTTTAGCATCATAAACTAAATCACCAGATAATTTAAAAGGTGCTATTTTTACTTCGTCGAGTTGATTTACTTTAATGTTGACATGGATTTTAAAAATCATTTCTTTAAAATCGGAATTTTTTAATATAATTTCTTTTGAGTCAAAGGCAACACCTGATATGATTAACACATCGTCTTCTTTGGCAAATATTGAAAATTGACCCAAATCATCTGTGATTGTAAAAGTTTCGGCAGTTACATTTACAACTGATAATCTTTCTACTTGAATAGAATCGGAAACTATAATAGCACGCAATATTTTTAGTCTTTCATTTTGTGAAAACGAAAGCATTGGTAAAAAAATTAAAAATAAAAGTATATGTTTTGCCATGTGTACAAATATTGGTTATGACTGCTTAAGTTTCTTAAATTCTTTATTTTTTTTTATCATAAAATCCATCAATTCGAAATCGGATTTTAATTTAAGAACAGCGTTTGCTTCAATATCATTTTCACAATACATCAAAAAAAGTTTAATTTCTTCGTCGTTTAAATTTAGTGTTTTTGTAAAAAATGTATAGTTTGTCTGTTGCAAAGCTTTTTCTGTAAAGTTGGATTGGGAAGTAAAACTGGATTTTTTTGGATTTTTTTTCTTTAGAACACTTAAAACATCTTTATACAACCGAACAAAATTTACACCATTTACAATTGTTCCATCATAAATATATTGGTTTTTAGGAGAAGACTTTGCATCGGCAACATATTGTTTATCAACTATTTTCTGAGATTTGCCACCAATTGGGTGTGCGCTTTTATTATTAATGACAACTTCATTTAGTTGGCTGTAAAAAACCTCTAAGAGTACCAATAAAATAGGATCGTCTATTTGCTTTTGAGTAAGAACCATTTTTACTGGCTTGTAAGATAAACTAGAAAAAACCAGGGTATCTTTTGCTTTAGCTAAAACCTCAAACGAACCATCTGGATTTACAATCTTGCCTTTGTTGGTATTTATATTAAAAACTACCACATTTTTAACTCGAATAGAATCGTTTACTGCTTGACCATGCACTATTTTTCTTAATGAATTTTGAGAAAAACCAATCTGAAAGAATAAAATTAACACTACTACTTTGTAAATTGTTTTCATAATAAAGCCTTGTTTTAAATACACTTATAAAGTTACTCTTTTCTATTTTTTATTTCTCTAAAATGATCACAAATTTTAAAATAATTGCCTACACCTCTTATATTAATTATTTTGTAGCCAACAATTCTTTATAATTTACTGCCAATTCTTTCATGATAAAGGTTGCCATAGTTTTATTTTTAGATTTCACTGCTTCAACAAATTTAGAATCTTCTACTATATAAAACTGAAATCCTTTTACATATTCTTCAGGAATTTTCAACGTTTCTAGGAAATATTTTTCTTCATACCATCCTTCAATTTTATCCAATAATGTTTCTTTTTTCTCTACTTCAACTTCTTTTTTGAGCATCGCTGTTCTTCCCGAAATCCAGTTAATTAAAGGGTCTAAGCCTACCTTGGTGTCAGTACCAAATTGGGCATCACTATCTGAAGCTGTTTTAAGTTTTCTTTCGGCAGGTGTATAATGTTTTGTGCTTGCAGGAATAATACCTAAGGAAACAGCATTAATATTTTTATATTCATTAATTCGTACCTCATCTAGCAACCGCACTAAAGTTTCCATTTTTACAAAAAACAGTTCTTTATTAAAATCTTTATCTTGAATTTCTACTTTCAATCCTTTAAATTGTACCGATGAAAAAAGTAATGTATCGCCAATAGACACATTGATTGCAAAATATCCGCCTCTTTCGGTTAGAGTTGCTTTTTCGGTTTTTAGATTTACAATATAAATGCCTTCTAGATCATTATAGTCGGCAGTAACTTTTCCGTAAATTTTTTTTCCAGTTGGCGTGCTTTGACCATAAGTTGCACTAACTATAAAAAAAAGGGAGAAATAGATTATATTTTTTTGCAAAGCGATTGAGGTTCTTTTTGTTGAGGGTAAAAGTATTTGAAAGTACTCCAAAAAATTAGCCAAAGCAATTGTAAATTTATGTTAATTATTAATTTGTAAATTTGATGAAAAATTTAATAACCCATGAAAAATTTAATCATTGCAAGTACATCTACGCTTCATGGAGGTGATTACTTAGACTATTTATTACCTACATTAGAACATCATTATAAAAATTGCGATACCATAATTTTCATTCCGTATGCGCGTCCGGGAGGAATATCGCATGATGAATATACAGGAAAAGTTAAAACGGCTTTTGCCAAAATCAATAAAAGAGTAATAGGATTACATACTTTTAAAAATCCAGAAGAAGCAATAAATAACGCACAAGGAATTTTTACAGGAGGCGGAAATACTTTTCTTTTAGTAACGCAATTGTATGAAAACAATGTGATGGAAGTTTTATCTAGAGTGATTACCAATGGAACTCCTTATCTTGGCACAAGTGCTGGAAGTAACATTACTGGAATATCTATGCAAACTACTAATGATATGCCTATAATTTATCCGCCAAGTTTTACAACTCTAGGAGCAATTCCTTTTAATTTAAACCCACATTATTTGGATGCCGATATACAAAGTAAACACATGGGAGAAACTCGCGAAACTAGAATTAAAGAATTTCATGCCTTTAATGCAACTGCTGTCCTTGGTTTGCGCGAAGGAAGTTGGTTGGATGTAAAAGGAGAAAAAATAATATTGAAAGGCACTTTCTCTGCAAGATTGTTTAGACAAAATCTAAATCCGGAGGAATTAAATCCAGAAACCGATTTTAGTTTTTTAGGAAACTAATTAAAAACAAAAAACCCGAATCGTTTGATTCGGGTTTTAGCAGAGCGGAAGACGAGGCTCGAACTCGCGACAACCAGCTTGGAAGGCTGGAGCTCTACCAACTGAGCTACTTCCGCTTTTGTGAGTGCAAATATAAAACAATTGTTTGTTTTGATGCAAGTTTTTTTTAAAAAAATTTCATATAGAAATAATTCTACAAAATTCTATCCTTGTAAAAGTTTTATTATTAAATTGTTATCGGTTTCTTTGCAGTGAAAAATTTTATGAAAAAAATACAAAATATTAGTTCAACCGCCACTTTTTTAGTTCGGCAACCTGTTTTAAGAAAAGGAAAACCTCTAGAAAGTTGCCTATTTGATGGTGATGATTTATCTACTACTAATCATTTTGGATTATTTATTGATGAAAATTTAATAGGCGTTGTGTCGTTTTTTAAAAATAAAAACACTATTTTTAATACTCAAAATCAATTTCAAATAAGAGGAATGGCGATTTTGCCAGAATTTCAAAGAAAAGGGTTTGGTGAAGATTTGGTAAAGCATTGTGAAACGTTCATTAAAAATGAAAATAATATCACTATTTGGTTTAATGCACGTGAAAAAGCTGTTCCGTTTTATGAGAAACTAGGATATAACAAAATTGGAAATCCATTTTCTATAGCCGATATTGGATTACATTATTTAATGAAAAAAGAAATTGGCTAATGCCTATGAATAAATTTTACTTATTACTTTTTATTGTCTTTCTTTCGAGTTGCAAGAGAACTACTTCAAATGATTCTTCTGCGAATGCATCGTTTGTTGACTTTTCTATCTTTGGAAATGATAAAATTAAAATTGACTCTACTTTAATAAATGCTTCAACAGATGAAGTATTTAAGGCATTTTACAAAAAATACAATTATGAAACCGCTTGGAGCTCTAAAGACAATCGTGATTTTATTATTGAAGAAATTTCTAATGCCGATGATGAAGGTCTGCAAGCAAAAGATTACAATTACAACACACTAAAATCATTAGAAGAAAAATACGAACAACTACCCGATTCAAGTATTGTAAAATATGATTTTCTACTTACTAATAGCGCGCAATTATATATTAATCATATAAGTAAGGGAAAATTAAATCCGAAAAACCTATACAAAGATTGGGATTTGGAAGAAAAAACTATTGATGTAAACAAAATACTATTTGATTGTATTGACAACAATAATTTCAAAAACTCAATTGAAGATTGCAAGCCACAACATCTAGTTTATAAAAAACTAAAGTCGTGTCTTAAATTATTAAATCAGTTTCCCGAAGAAACCACGTTTGCGTTAATTGATTTAAAACAAAAAATTGTTCCCAATAAAAAAAATAATTACATTCCAATAATCAAGAAAAGACTTATGTATTGGAACGATATGAAAGAAAAAGACACGTTACTTTCTACTCTTTACGACAAAAAAACACAAGATGCTATGAAGATTTTTCAGGCAAGACATGGTTTAAAACCTGATGCAGTTATTGGTAGAAGTACTATAGAAGCATTAAATTATTCTAGAAATCAAAGAATAGAACAAGTTGTTGCTAATATGGAGCGTTGGCGCTGGTTTGCTCACGATTTAGGAAAACACTATTTACTAATTAATATTCCAGATTATAGTATTGTTGCTGTTAAAGAAAATGACACAACCCAAATTCAAAGAGTAGTTGTTGGTAAAGAAACGAGAAGAACACCAATATTAGAATCTAAAGTTTCTAACATTAATTTGAATCCTAATTGGACTGTGCCTCCAACTATTTTAAAAGAAGATATTTATCCCGAAGCCGAGAAAGACAAAGGTGTTTTTAAGAAAAAAGGATTGATAATACTAGACCGAAAAAACAATGAAGTTAATCCTTGGACTTGGACGAAGGAAGATGCCAATAAGTATAAATATGTTCAAAACCCTAGTAGAAATAATTCCTTGGGATCAATGAAAATTAATTTTCCTAACAAATATTCGGTTTATCTTCATGATACAAATCATAGAGATTTTTTTGCATTTTCTTATCGTTCTTTAAGTTCGGGTTGCGTGAGACTAGAAAAACCGCTAGAAATGGCCGCCTATATTATAAATGATACTACAAAATGGTCTTTAAATAGAATTAAAGACACGACAGACATAAAATATTACTTGAAGTTACAGAAGAAAAAACAAATTGAAATTGACAAAAAGAACGCCAAACTTTTAGCTAAAAATCCCGATTTAGTAATTGAGAAAAAAACCTTTGCAAAACCAGAATTAAAAACAATAGTTATAAAAGTAACCGACGATATTTATATTCATCAACTGTATTGGACCGCATGGGAAACCAATGGAATACTAAATTTTAGAGAAGATATTTACTGTTTAGATTCTAATTTGTATTCTAAACTAAGATACTAATTTAGAAACCTCTAAGTAGTTTATTGATGGATGGTAGATAAATAAACACGATTTATCTTTAATGGTTTGTATAATTTTTTTACTTAATTCGACCGGAATTGCAGGACAACCTTGACTTCTTCCCAATCTGTTATGATTTTTTAAAAACACATTAGAAACATAAGTTGCGCCATGAACCACAACAGCTCTTTGTCTAGCATTATCGTTAATGCCTTTCTCTAAACCATCAAGTTTTAAAGACATTCCATGCTTGCCATTATAAACTTCTCCTGTTGCAAAAAAACCTAAACTACTTTTATTAGATTCTTTCTTGTTAGAAAAATCATTAGCATAGTCATCACCAGAATTTTTACCGTGAGCTACTAACGAATTGAATAAAATTTTATTACAATTCATGTCAATAACCCAAAGTCTTTTTTCTCTAGAACTTAGGCTAAAATCTACAATGGTTAATAAATCTTTTTGAACAACTCCTTTTTCTCTAAGTAAATAAAATCCTTCTAACGCTTTTGAAAAACTTTCTAATTTTGGTAGTTTAAAATTATTAGAGTCTAAAGAATTGTATAAAACTTCAACTTTTTTAGAATAATTTACTAAAGCATAATTCTGTAGGTGAACTTTTTTTATCGGATTATCAGTGACTTTTTTTATCGGATTAGAAACTAACGATACCAATCCAATCAAAGTTATATAAGCTATTTTGTATAATTTCATTTAATACTTGGGTTAATTTATGGTAAACTTGGGATTACAAATATAGAAAACGAAACCTTCTTTGTCTAATTATTTTTATTAAAATTATCGATAATAGTACATTTTTAATCGATATAATACATTTTAACTAATTTAATATAACTTTTTTCTTACTTTTTAACATAATATAAAGTTAAGTTTTTTTAGAGTTATTATACTATTACAATAACATTTGTGTTATAAGTATAAAGATTTATATTTGTACAAATAATGAGCACTATATGAATAGAAAGATTCCACTCTTACACATTACGATTTTATTTCTAACATTTGTTGGGTATTCTCAGGTACCAAAAAAAACACTTCAAACAAAATTTTCTGATGAAAAGATAATTCTTGATGGCAAATTCAATGAAGAAATTTGGAAAACAGCTGATATAGCAACCGATTTCGTTATGATTGCTCCAGACAATGGAAAAGAAGAATTAAAAGAAAGAAAATCGGAGGTAAAAGTAGTTTACACAAATGATGCAATTTATGTAGCCGCAACTCTTTATGACAATCAACCCAACAAAATTAGCAAAGAGCTAACCACAAGAGATCTTTTTGCAACAGCCGATCATTTTGGTATTTTCTTAAACGGATATAATGATGGACAACAAGAGTTTAGATTTTTTGTAAGCGCTGCTGGCGTTCAGATAGATGTTGTATATACAGATTCTAATGGCGAAGATACTTCATGGAATGCTATATGGGATAGTCATGTAGAAATTACGAATGTTGGTTGGACAGTTGAAATGAAAATTCCGTATGCAGCATTACGTTTTTCATCAGAGAAAACTCAAACATGGGGTTTAAATTTTTATAGAGAAATACAACGCGACAGACAACAATTTACTTGGAACTTAATCGATAATAAAATAAGAACCGAAGCTAACCAAGCAGGAGTTTTATCTGGAATTCAAGATATAAAAACGCCTACAAGGTTATTTTTTATTCCGTATACTTCGTTTTATTTAAATGGAAATAACGATGAAAAAACTAAAGGTGAATTTAAAGGCGGTTTAGATATTAAATATGGTATAAATGATGCTTTTACGTTAGATGCAATTCTGGTTCCAGATTTTGGACAGACAGCTTTTGACAAAGTCGAATTAAATCTTGGTCCATTCGAACAACAATTTGGCGAAAACAGACCTTTTTTTACAGAAGGTACTGAATTATTTAATAAAGGAGAATTGTTCTACTCTAGAAGAATTGGAGGAAGCCCAACACTTAGCGCAACATTAAATAGTGACGAAGAATACATTGAAAATCCTAGTAAAGTAAATTTATTAAACGCATTGAAAGTTTCGGGTAGAACAAAAGGCGGACTTGGAATTGGGTTTCTTAATGCTGTTACATCGCAAACTTATGCTAAAATTCAAAACACAAGTACAGGCGCAACAAGAACTGAATTAATAGAGCCATTAGCCAATTATAATGTTTTGGTTTTAGACCAACGTTTTAGAAAAAACTCTTCTGTTTCCTTCATTAACACTAATGTTTCTCGCGATGGAGAATATAGAGACGCCAATGTTTCGGCATTATTATTTGACTTAAAGACTAAGAAAAACACCTACAGTCTTTCTGGAGATTATAAATACAGCTATGTAAACGATTATGGTGGGTTTAATAATAAAAAAGGATACAACTCAAGTTTAAACTTTGCAGAAACTAGCGGAAATTATAGATACAGCTTTGGTTCTGAATATGTTTCTAGTGGTTTTGATAAAGATGATATGGGAATTCAATTTCAAAATCATTATCATGCAGGATATGGAAATGCAAGTTATAGAATTCTTAAACCTACAAAATTATTAAACTCATTTGGAGTGTATTTAAATACCTACACAGAATTTGACAATAGAACTGGAAGAGTACAAAGTGCCAATTTAAATTTACAATCTAATTTCACATCCAAGAAAAATGATTTTTATAATATAGGAATAAACAGCCGACCTATAGATACTTATGATTTCTATGAAGCAAGAACAGAAAACCAACAACGATTTTTAACAATTCCAAAAAGTATAAATTCTTTTCTCTATTTTTCATCCAACTACAATAGAAAATTTGCTATTGACCTTAACCCATCATTAGGCTTTGCAAATCAAAAAGGACGAATTAACTATGGTATTTACATCAATCCAAGATATAGATTTACAGATAAATTTGCATTGATTTATGAATTTTCATTTAATAAACAAAAGAACAATATTGGCTACATAAATGAGAACAATACTCTTAACGAAATTTATATGGGACGAAGAGACAGAACAACTTTTTCTAATACTTTGTCTGGAAAATATTCTGTAAACAATGTAATGAACTTTAATCTATCAATACGCCACTACTGGTCTTATGCAGAGTACAACAAGTTTTACACACTTCAAGACGACGGCAGTTTACTTGAAAATTTATCTTACACGACTAATAGTGACCGAAACTTTTCAACTTGGAACTTAGATTTATCCTATTCATGGTGGTTTGCTCCAGGAAGTCAAATTTCTATTTTATATAGAAATAATGCTGGCGCATACCAGTTTGGCTCAACCTTAGACAAAAACTATCTTACAACGCTCAAAGAGAACTTAAACGATAGATCGTTAGACCATATATTCTCAATTAGTATTCGCTATTTTATTGACTACAATTCGTTGAAACATTAAAAAATAATCAAAAAATATTCCTTAAAAGTCCGATTGTAATAATTCGGACTTTTTTATTTAAAATAATTTCAAGTCTATTAACTTGCATTTTTTAAATGAATTATCTTTGTAGAAAATAAAAAAAATCATGAACAAAAAAGTAATTTTAATGATTCTTGACGGTTGGGGAAAATCTCCAGATCCAAAAGTTTCTGCAATTGACAATGCAAACGTTCCTTTTATAAATAGTTTATATACTAAATACCCAAGTGCACAACTAAGAACCGATGGTTTAAATGTAGGTTTGCCAGAAGGTCAGATGGGAAATTCTGAAGTTGGGCACATGAATCTTGGTGCCGGACGAATTGTATATCAAGATTTAGCTAAGATAAACTTAGCCGTTCAAAACAAAACTATGAATCAAGAAAAACCACTTCTTGATGCTTTTCAATATGCAAAAGACAACAATAAATCGGTTCATTTTTTAGGATTACTTTCCGATGGTGGCGTGCATTCTCATACTGCTCACTTGCGCGGATTGATCGATGCAACACAAGATTTTGGCTTAGAAAAAGTCTTTGTTCACGCCTTTACTGACGGCCGTGATGTTGACCCAAAATCGGGTGCATTGTACCTTGAAGATTTAAATAATTACATCTATAATAAATCGGTAAAATTGGCATCTGTTATTGGCAGATATTATGCCATGGACAGAGACAAACGTTGGGAACGCGTGAAACTGGCTTACGATTTATTGGTAAATGGAACTGGAAAACATTCTAAAGATGCCGTATTAAGCATTCTTGACAGTTACAAACACAATATTACTGATGAATTTGTAGAACCAATGTTGATGGTTGACCACAATGATGTGCCAATTGCAACAATTCAAAATGATGATGTTGTAATCTTCTTCAATTTTAGAACCGATAGAGGACGTGAATTGACAGAAGCACTTTCGCAACAAGATTTTCACGAACAAAACATGCACAAACTGAATTTGTATTATGTTACCATGACCAACTATGACGACACTTATAAAAATGTTCATGTAATTTACGACAAAGATAATTTGACAGAAACGCTAGGAGAAATTATAGAAAAAGCAGGTAAAACACAAATTAGAATTGCCGAAACCGAGAAATATCCTCATGTAACTTTTTTCTTTTCTGGCGGAAGAGAAATTCCGTTTGTTGGCGAAACTCGAATTATGCGAAATTCACCAAAAGTTGCCACTTACGATTTACAACCAGAAATGAGTGCTTTTGAACTAAAAGATGCATTAGTACCCGAATTGAATAAAGGTGAAGTAGATTTTGTGTGTTTAAATTTTGCCAACGGTGATATGGTTGGGCACACAGGAGTTATGGATGCAGCAATAAAAGCTTGCGAAGCTGTTGATGCTTGTGTGAAAGAAGTAATTGAAGCTGCTTTAGCCAATAATTATACAACCCTAATAATTGCAGATCACGGAAATTGCGAAACGATGATTAATCCTGATGGTTCGCCAAATACGGCTCATACGACCAATCCAGTTCCTATTATTTTAGTAGATAAAGAGTTAAAAACAATTCATGACGGCGTTCTTGGCGACATTGCTCCTACTATTTTAGAATTAATGGGAATTGATAAACCTGCGGTAATGACGCAACATTCGTTACTTTAAGAAAATAATTTTTACATGATAGAATAAAAAATGCCTCAAATAGCAGTAAGCTTTTGAGGTATTTTTAGTTTTAAATACTTCTTGATTATTAAAGCAAAAAAATGATGAAGATTTTGAGTAAATTAAAATCAAAAATTAATGAATCTTATAAAATTTCATCATTAAATAAAACTTAAATGTATAAAATTCAAAAATCAAACGATGCATCTAAATAACAATTATTTAAGTTCAAAAATTTCTGTTAACTCACTACTGAACACTGAACACTTTTCACTATTTTTGCACTCAGAAATTTAGAAAAATGATTATTCCAAAAACAAGAGAAGAGATTGAATTGATGCGCGAAAGTGCTTTATTGGTTTCTAAAACATTGGGCGAAATTGCAAAAATGATTAAGCCAGGTGTAACTACCTTACAATTAGATAAAATAGCAGAAGAATTTATAAGAGATAATGGAGGAATTCCCGGGTTTTTAGGACTTTATGGTTTTCCAAATTCTTTGTGCATGAGTCCAAATGCTCAGGTTGTACATGGAATTCCCAACAATACTCCATTACTTGAAGGCGATGTTATTTCGGTAGATTGTGGTGTTTTAAAAAATGAATTTTATGGCGATCATGCCTATAGTTTTGAAATTGGCGAAGTTGCTCCAGAGGTTAAAAAACTACTTCAGGTTACTAAAGAAAGTTTGTACATTGGAATTCGTGAATTTAAAGCTGGAAATCGTGTAGAAGATGTAGGAAGTGCAATTCAGAAATACTGCGAAAATCAAGGTTATGGTGTAGTTCGTGAGCTTGTTGGACACGGATTAGGCAAAAAAATGCATGAAGATCCGGAAATGCCAAATTATGGAAAACGCGGTCGCGGAAAAATGTTTGTAGAAGGCATGGTTGTTGCCATTGAGCCAATGATAAACATGGGAACAAAAAACATAAAACAATTAAAAGACGGTTGGACAATTCTAACTGCCGACGGAAAACCAAGTGCACATTTTGAACATGATGTTGCTTTAATTAATGGAAAACCAGAAATTTTATCTACTTTCAAGTATATTTATGATGCTTTGGGAATTGTGAGCAATGAGGAAGATGAGTTTAGAAATCATTACACATTGTAGAATACACATGAATTTATCCGCTTAAAAGATTTGATAAAATTGATTACATTTACAGAAAATAAAAAAATGAGGTTAAAACTTCAAAATATTGGTATTATCGAAAGTGCAGATATTAATGTTGATGGTATCACATTAATTGCTGGGCAAAATGATTCTGGTAAAAGTACTGTTGGGAAAGTTTTGTATTCAATTGTAAGAAGCTTCAATATTAATGAAAAATCATTTAATTCTTCTAAAGTTGAATACATTCGAAACAGGAATAGAGACATTAGAAATTTATTATTAAGAACAAAGTCAGTTACAGAAACAGATAAAACAATCAACGAAAAGTTTTTAAATGATTTTGTTGATAACAGACAATCCATTTTTAATCGCCTTATAAGAATTAATACAAACAATCCAGACTACATCGATAAAATGTTAGTTGACTTGGATTTAATTGAAGAACTTTATAGTTCTTTTTCAAATGAAACATTAAAACTACAACTGGAAAATTTTATAATCGAAATTAAAAATAGATTAGAAATTGAGAGAGAATCAGTTGAAGTATTGATTTATGAATTAGAATCCTACCTTGAAGATCAATTTGGAAAACAAATAAAAAACAAGTTCAGTAAAGAAGATTCTTTTATTTTAATTGATGATAAATACCAAAAAAAGATTTTAATAAATGATAAATTAGAATTTAAAGGATTTGAACAAAATAATAATTTTTATTACGATGAGGTTTTCTTCATCGAGTCACCAATATTACTTGAAAAATCGTCTTATTGGTTACCCGAATCAACCTCAAGAGATAAAAACACATATTTAAATACTAAAATTTTTGAACCAGAAATAGAACAAGATATTTTTTCAGATAATAGAGAAGATTTTGAAAAATTAAGTTCAATTATTTCAGAGGTTATTGGCGGTAATTTTGAAATTAACTCTAATGAAGAATTAGTATTTAAAAAAAGTGATGTTGAATTTGACTTTGAAAATATTGCAACTGGAATTAAAAGTTTTGGAATACTTCAATTGTTATTTAAAAAAGGTAAGTTGAATTCAAATACATTGTTAATTATAGATGAACCAGAAGTGCATTTGCATCCAACTTGGCAAGTCAAATATGCTGAAATTTTAGTATTACTTTCTAAAGAATTTGCAATTCCAATTCTCTTAACTTCACATAGCCCGTATTTTATAGAGGCATTGGAAGCATTTACTAAAAAGTATAAGTATTTAGACTCTACAAATTTTTATTTTGCTGAAAAAAGTGAAAATGGATTGACTTCAAATATTTTAAATGTTAACGATTCTCTGAGTAAAATTTATTCTTCTATTTCAGAAGCCTCTTATCAATTAAGAAATATCGAAAGTGATGAGTAATCCTATTTTTACTATTCTGGATGATAAACTTATTCGTAAAAGCTTAAGAGAATTGAGTTTAAACAATGAGCATAAAAAACATCCTTCATCAGTTAAACATCTTATTGATTCAGATAAAAAATGCTACCATTTTGATAAAATACATCTGAGCAATTCAACTGTAGATGCTTTAGAATTCAACGGAACGGAATATTACTTAATGGAGTTCAAGGACGAAAGAGTTTATAATCCTGAATATCATTGGAAAAAGATTACTGAAATCATTTTTAAAAAATTTCAATCGATGAATTTGATTTTAGATTTATATTTAAAAAACAACATACCAAAAATCGATTTCTATAATAGTAAATTATATTTTTTGGTTGTTTTCAGTTCGACAAAGTCAACAGATTTAAATGATTTCAAAACACTTAAATCACATTTAAAAGAAAAATACGGTAATATATTTCATATAGATATTTTAAATGAAAAGATGTTTATTGATGACTATATTAATACAAATAAAGTTGGCATCTAAATGAAAAAAATATTCAAGTTCATACTAAACACCATCCCAAGACCAATCTTAATTCGTCTTAGTATTGTGGTACGTCCTATTTTAGCATTTCTATTAAAAGGAAGTCGTTTTACGGATCCGATTGACGGAAAAAGCTTTAGCATGTTTTTACCTTACGGATATGGAAACCAGAGAAACAACGTGCTTTCACCAAGCACATTATCTTTAGAAAGACACCGTTTATTATGGATTTACTTACATAATGAAACCGATTTTTTTACTTCTAAAGAGAGAAAAAAAGTACTTCATTTTGCACCAGAACAAGAATTTTATAAACGTTTCAAGAAGCAAACTAACATTGATTATACTACGACCGATTTACTTTCGCCGTTGGCAGATGTGAAAGCTGATATTTGCAACTTGCCTTTTAAAGATAATCAATATGATGTTATTCTTTGCAACCACGTTCTAGAACACATTCCAGACGATACCAAAGCGATGCAAGAATTATACAGAGTTTTAAAACCAGGCGGAATGGGAATTTTCCAAATTCCTCAAGATTTATCTCGCGCAACAACTTTTTCTGACGATTCAATTATAGATCAAAAAGAACGTGCAAAAATTTTCGGACAATATGATCACGTTCGCGTTTATGGAAGAGATTATTTTGACAAACTAAGAAGCATTGGTTTTAGAGTAATTGAAGAAGATTATACAGCTAAATTAGCACCAGAATTAGTTGAGAAATATTGCTTAGCAAAAGGAGAAATTATTCCGGTTTGTTTTAAATAGTTTTATAAAAACCAAAACCCTGTTACTAAAAAATAATAACAGGGTTTTTTTTTAAATAATTAAATTTCTACTTAGTCTCGGGCATTAAAACACCTATAACTTTGTCTTTAGTCAAATATTTTTTAGCCACATCATGAATTTCTTTAGTTGTAACTGCATTTATATTTTCTTCCATTTTTAAAATATCCTCGGGATTGGTTGTGTTATTAAATGATTTTGTAAAATTAGATAACCAAAATTTATTTTCTTTACTATCTTTTTTATAATCGGCAATTTCACCTTCTTTAAACTTAGCTACATCTTTTTCTTCTGGTCCATTGTCAATAATTTTTTGCAATTCTTTTAGGGCAGAAGAAATTAGCTTTTCAGTGTTTTCTGGTCCACATGGAAAACCAATTGAAAAATTATAACCGCCATTAGGAACTTTACTCATGCTTCCTCTAGCAGAAATTCCATAAACACCACTTTCATTTTCTCTTAATTCTTCAATTAACTTAATAGTAAGAACTTCGCCCAGTGCTTGCATTGCCATTGCCTCTTTAGGAGAATATACAGCGTCACCATAGTACATAATTGTAACATTACTTTTTGGGTCTGCTCCTTTATTTACCACTTTTTTCAAATCGCCTTTTAGCATTCTAAAGCCTAAATCTACTGCTTTTTCCTTATTTTGTGTTGAGGGTAAAGAGGCTAAATATTTGGCAGAGAAATCTTCAATTTGTTTATCGTCAATATTTCCAACAAAGAAAAATTCAAAATCGGCTGCATTAGCAAATCGTTCTTTATATTTTGAATAAGCCAATTGATAATCTGTTGCTGCCCAAATTTCTTCGGTAGGGATAATACCTATAAATCTTGGATTCTCTTTTAATAAATAACCATAAAATTCTTGTTGAAAGAAAACATTTGGTTGCGACGATAAGTTTTTATAAAAAGCAGATTGTTTTTGTTTAAAACCTTCAAATGCTTCTTTGTCAAAATTTAAATCTGTCATGTAAGCATGTGTCATTTGAAACATATATTCTAAATCTTTAGGTGTTGAACTACCTTTAATACCTTCTGTTACATTACTAATATATGGATAAACATTAGCGATTTTTCCTGACATAAATTTATCAATATCATTTTTCTTTAATCCAGAAAAACCTGCTTCAGTTAATCCACCATTTGCAAATTGCACTTTTTTAGCCTCTTCATTACTGTACA
The DNA here is from genome assembly GCF_043778725.1 of Flavobacterium sp. Classification (GTDB taxonomy): domain Bacteria; phylum Bacteroidota; class Bacteroidia; order Flavobacteriales; family Flavobacteriaceae; genus Flavobacterium. The sequence goes on from NZ_JAYWFT010000054.1 coordinate 36,501, forward strand.
AACTTGAGCCACCAAAGCTTATGCCTTCCATTAAAATTTCATCATTTTTAAAATCTGTTTTTTTGTAAGTAACTTTTGCTCCGTTAGAAAGAAAAAGTGTTGTAGTACCTAGTTTTTCATTACTTTCTTTCTTTAGAACAGAACCGGATTTTAATTCATTTTTTAACAAACTTGATGCAAGTTTAGTTTCTTTATAAGTTGTAACATCAGCATCATTGACTTTTAATGCATTTAAAACCTCTGCTTCTGTAATTTTTTTCAAACCTTCTTTTTCTGGTCCGGTAAGTAAAACAACTCTATTTTCATCTTTAACATAACCTTTAATTACATCATTTGTTTCTGCCAAAGTTATTTTTGGCAACATAGCTTTAGTAGTTTCATATTCCCAAACTATGCCTGGAGCTGGAACGCTAGTTAAAAAATAAGACTGGTATTCAGACACAAATCTATCTGAATTGGTTTTATCTTTTTCATTAAAAGATTTCTCATAATTAGCCAATGTTTCAGATTTTGCTCTATCCAATTCGCCTTGAGTAAAACCAAATCTCTTTGCTTTTTCGTTTTCTACAGCCAATACTTTTAAAGCATCAAGTTGTTTATCGTCGGACACCATTGCAAAAGATTGATAACCTTCCTTGCTTCTTGCCCAAGTTCCACCATGATAAGAAAAACCATAAACAAAAGGCGGATTAGCCGTATTTGTTAACTCTTGCAAACGATTGTTTATCATTGTAGTAAACAAACCTTTAACTAAATCATTTCTATAATCGGCAACAGAAATAGTTTTTTTAGGCAATCCATCATCTTTATATAACAATTGCACCTGAGAGTCAGATGCTTCCTTGTCACTTTCTACACAAACAAAAGTTTCTTTATGGTTGGGCACTTCGAAGATTTTTCTAGGTTTTTCATTTTTTGGATTTTTATAACTACCAAAGTGAGCCATAATCTTTTGTTCCATTTGCGCCACATCAATGTCGCCAACAACAATAACAGCCATTAAATCTGGTCGGTACCAATCGCTATAAAAAGTCTTTATTTTATCATAAGTGAAACTTTCTAAAATTTCTTTTTTACCAATTGGCAAACGCTTTGCATATTGCGAATTATACATCATTTTGGGCATGTACAAATCTTCCATTCTTTTATCTGCACCAAGACCTAATCTGTATTCTTCTAGAACGACGCCTCTTTCTTTGTCAATATCCTCCGGAGTTAAGTTAGCATTAAAAGCCCAATCTTCTATAATTTGAAAACCCTTTTCAAGTTTTTCAACATCATTTGACGGAATAGGTAAAAAATAAACGGTCTCGTCAAAGCTTGTGTAAGCATTTAAGTGTTGTCCAAATTTAACACCGATACTTTGTAAATAATCGACCAACTGATTTTTTGGAAAATGCTTTGTTCCATTAAAACACATGTGCTCCATAAAGTGAGCTAAACCTTGCTGATCATCATTTTCTAAAATCGACCCTGCGTTGATAACAAGTCTTAAATCTACCTTGTTTTCTGGCTTAGCATTCTTTCTAATGTAGTACGTCAATCCGTTTTTTAACTTACCAGTTTTAACATTAGGATCAAACGGAATAGCACTTTTTAAATCTTGGGCGGCAATTGAAAGCGGCAAAGCCAACAAAAGACACCACATCTTGTTTAATTGTTTCATAAATATTTTAGTTTTAGGTAATAAAATTAATAAACAAATAACTCCTAAAAAATACTTTTATTGTAAATTAACAAGAATTTTCTATTTTTAAGCATCAATTTTTTTAGATTCTAAATTACTTTATATTTGGCATAATTGTAGATACTAATATTTAGTATCTTTACGTTATCATAAAAAATTTATTATGTTAAAAAAATATCTTCTATCCATTTGCTTACTTTTTATGATTACCAAATCAAAAGCTCAAGAAAAAGAAGTGAATTCGCCTTATCATATTAAGACAATATCATTTGTTCAAAACGGACAAAATGCAATTCCACTTTTTCAACTCGGCGATTCATTCCAGTTACAATTTGATGATTTACATGGTACAGAAGATAATTATTATTATAAAATAACCCATTGTGACTACGACTGGAAACAATCGCAACTGTCCATAAATGAATACCTTAATGGATTTGACAACCAACGAATTCAAGAATACACCAATTCTATCAATGCACTTCAAATATATTCGCACTACAAAGTAACTTTTCCTAACAAATTAACCCAATTAAAAGTAAGCGGAAACTATCTAATAAGCATCCTCAATGAAGATCAAGAAATAGTTTTTTCTAGAAAATTTATTGTTTTTGAAGAGTTGGTTTCCGTTCCCATGCAAGTTAAAAGAGCGAGAAACGTTAAAGATGTTCAAGTAAAGCACAATATAGATTTTTCTATAAAATCAACTTCTATTACATTTCAAAGTCCGTTGCAAAATGTAAAAGTACTTTTAATGCAAAACGGAAAATTCAACAATACGATTTCCAACATTAAACCAATGTACACCATTGGCAACGATTTAATTTATAAATACGATACCGAAACACAATTTTGGGCAGGAAACGAATACCTTTTCTTTGAAAATAAAAACATTAGAGCAGCCAACAACAGCATTGCAAGAGTAGACACACAAGGCGGATTGTATAATAGTTATCTGTACACCAACACTACTCGTGCCTCTAAACCATATACTTATTGGCCCGATATTAACGGAAATTTCCTAATTAAAAATTTAAATGCAGAAAATGATGAAATTGAAGCCGATTATGCCTGGATTTACTTCTCACTTTCGGCACCTGCGTTTTATCAAAACAAAAATATTTACATCACAGGAATGTTCAATAACAATAAACTTTCCGACGAAAATAAAATGGATTATAATGTAGAAAAAGGCATTTATGAAAAAGCAATAATGATAAAACAAGGCTTTACAAACTACAACTATACCATTGCAGACAGCAAAGGAAAAATAGACGACGAAAACGCAATTGACGGAAATTTCTATCAAACAGAGAACAATTATTTTGCCATTATTTACTATCGCGAAAACAACCAACGCTACGACAGAGTTATAGGAAAAGGAGTTGCAACATCAACAGACATAATCAATTAATTATATTTTAACATTAAAAAAACATTTGTTTTTTTATAAATTTTGTAACTTTACAAAAAGTTTCTTTATGGTTACTCAAATAACAAGAGGCATAAAAATATCCGTTAATACTAGTTTTGAAGGCACTTACTTCAAAAACTATAAGATTCATTTTGCCTTTTCTTACGAAATAACAATAGAAAATCACAGCAAAGATTCGGTTCAATTAACCTCACGTCATTGGGAAATTTTTGATTCTCTTAACGATATAGAAGTTGTAGATGGCGAAGGCGTAATTGGAAAGAAACCAGTTCTAAAACCAGGCGAATCACACACCTACAGTTCAGGTTGTTTGCTTTCTTCACCTCACGGAGCAATGCGTGGTTTCTTTAATATGATCAATTTTACAACCACAAAAAACTTCAAAGTTATCGTTCCAGCATTTCGTTTAAGTGCACCGTATGCTTTAAATTAGAAGCCATTTCCAGCTATCCATTGCAAGTTTGCTTGTAAAAAACTTTTTTTCTACGCCAAAAAACGTGCTTCTATGGTCGCAGTTTTTTGTCAAGAAAAAATAGCTTTTTCCTTCACAAAGCTTTCCATTCTTATCTGGGCTAGACAAATCACAATCTAAAACAACAACCTATAAGTTTAATACTGTTTGTTATCAAAAGTTCAAAAAAACCTTTGTACTTTTGCTATTCATTAGATAATTCGCAAACTTTGATGCATCAAATTATCTCATTCAATAATTATTTAAAATTAAAAAAATATGCCTAAAGGATTCTTTCACGTACCCAAAGCGGTCAACGAACCAGTAAAATCTTACGCACCAAACTCTCCAGAAAAAGCAGCCGTTTTAGCAGCTTACAAAAAAATGTGGAACGAAACTATCGATGTGCCATTATACATCGGTTCTGAACAAATTAAAACTGGAAATACCAAAAAAATGTCGGCGCCACATGATCACCAACACATCGTTGGAACCTATCATTTAGCTGAAAAATCTCATGTTGAAAAAGCAATCGCATCAGCATTAGAAGCAAGAAAAAAATGGGCAAACATGCCATGGGAACACCGTGCTGCCATTTTCTTAAAAGCAGCCGAATTAATTGCTGGACCTTACCGTGCAAGAATAAATGCTGCAACAATGATTGCACAATCTAAAACAATTTATCAGGCAGAAATTGATGCTTCTTGCGAGTTAATCGACTTTTTACGCTACAACGTAGAGTTTATGACTCAAATTTATAACGACCAACCAAAATCGGTTTCCGATGTTTGGAACAAAGTAGAATACCGTCCATTAGAAGGGTTTATTTATGCAATTACTCCTTTCAACTTTACTGCAATTGCAGCCAATCTTCCAGCAAGTGCTGCACTTATGGGAAATACAGTAGTTTGGAAACCTAGTGACAGCCAAGTTTTTTCTGCAAAAATTATAATTGATATTTTCAAAGAAGCTGGAGTTCCAGATGGTGTTATCAACGTAGTTTTTGGAGATCCGGTTATGATTACTGATACTGTTTTAGCAAGTCCAGATTTTGCTGGAGTTCATTACACAGGTTCTACATTTGTATTTAAAGAAATTTGGAAAAAAATTGGAAACAACATTCATACTTATAAAACCTATCCTAAAATTGTTGGAGAAACAGGCGGAAAAGATTTTGTTGTAGCCCATTCTTCAGCCAATGTAAAACAAGTTGTAACAGGAATCACTCGTGGTGCATTTGAATTTCAAGGACAAAAATGTTCTGCTGCATCAAGAGCATACATTCCGCAAAGTTTATGGCCAGCAGTAAAAGAACAATTAATTATTGACGTGAAATCAATGAAAATGGGATCACCAGAAGATTTTGGCAATTTCATCACCGCAGTAATTCACGAAGGTTCGTTTGATAAATTAGCAAGTTTTATTGACCAAGCTAAAAAAGATACAGATGCCGAAATTATCCTTGGTGGAAATTATGATAAATCTAAAGGTTACTTTATTGAACCAACAGTTATTGTAACAACAAATCCAAAATATGCCACAATGGAAACCGAATTATTCGGACCAGTAATGACGATTTACGTTTATGATGATGCAAAATGGGAAGAAACTTTAGCCTTAGTTGATGAAACTTCAGAATACGCTTTAACAGGAGCCATTTTCAGTCAAGACAGATACGCAACAATTGAAGCAACCAATGCATTACAAAACGCAGCAGGAAATTTCTACATTAACGACAAACCAACTGGTGCTATTGTAGGAATGCAACCTTTTGGTGGAGCAAGAGCATCTGGAACAAACGACAAAGCTGGTTCAATGCAAAACTTATTGCGTTGGGTATCGCCAAGAACTATAAAAGAAACTTTTGTAACTCCAGAAGATTATAGATATCCATTTTTAGGAGAATAGTTCAAAGTATAAAGTACAACATACTAGGCACTAAATACAATTCTTAATTTAAAAAGTTCAATCAGCAATGTTTGAACTTTTTTTATTTGCCTGATTGTTAATTTTTTGTATCTTCGAAAATCAAAACCAACAAACCATGAAAACAAAAATTACCTTACTAATTTTTATGTTATTTTCTATTTTGGGATTTAGCCAAGATAAAAAATATGATTTATTAAAAAATAAGACGCAAACAAACATTTTATACGACAGAGTTTTTAGTGTTTCGAATGCTACAAATTTAAAATTGGAAGAAATTTCAACCAATTATTTTTTGCAAGTTTATCATGAGATGCAACGTTCCGATTTTCAAAATAGACTTCCTGTTTTAGAAAAAATTAGAGAACAAGCCAATCTAGGTTTTGCTCAAAAACAAATTCCTCTATCGATTTTGATATCTGATTTTGAAACTATAAAACCAGCGGAAATAGAAAGCAAAAACATTTTCCTAAACGAAAATAATCAAATGGAAATGAAAACAGGAACTCCTACTCCATTTGAAAAACACAGCATCAATTTGATTGGTGCATTATTACAAAAATCCAAAAGCAATCATGTTGATTTTATCCTTAAAGACAATTTGATTTTTAATACAACTAATAGATCTATTTCGTCTATTTCAGTAAATTATAACGATAGCAAAAGCTGGAAAACCATCAATCTAAACAAAGCTTTTAAAATTAATTTCACTAATAACGGCAGTCAAATTATCCGATTTAAATTGACACTTTCAACAGGAGAAATTATATCCCAATCGATAACATTTGATGTAGATTGCCCAACTCTTACCAATAAAAATGATCCAACTCAGCAAAGTCCTTCTTTAATTACTACTATAAGTTCTACTATTCCTTATCAAGGATATGCCGAAACTCAAGCATTTTTAGGTCAAGGAGAATACGAAATATTTCCAGATACAGTAGATGGAATTCTAGACAAACCTATCTTTCTTCTAGACGGATTTGATCCTGGTGACACTAGAAATTCAACGGCAATTTATTCTTTATTGAACTATGGAACAAGCGGTCAAAATCTTGGCGATATAGTTCGAGCTCAAGGATTTGACATTATAGTTTTGAACTTTCCAACCTACACAAGACCAAATACAACTACTGTAATTGATGGTGGTGTAGATTATATTCAAAGAAATGCGATGATTTTAGTAGCGCTCATAAATCAAATAAATGCTCAAAAAATTGGAACTGAAAAAAATGTAATTATCGGACCAAGTATGGGAGGTTTAATTTCGAGATATGCACTTCGCTATATGGAAACAAATAACATGAATCCAGACACAAGATTGTACATTTCATTCGATTCACCTCATTTGGGAGCAAATGTACCAATTGGTTTTCAGCATTTGTTCAATTACATGGCTTATGGTCCGCTTGGTGATGTAACAGTTCAAGCAATTGTAAACGGAATGTTGAAAAGTCCAGCTGCCAAAGAAATGTTGATTGACCATTTTGAAGGACATCTACAAACTGGAAGCGTTACCGAATTTAATACAGCGGCAGCAACTTTACTTCCAACTGGAGCACCAAACTTTAGGACAGCTTTTCAAAATGAATTGAATACTTACGGATTTCCTACAACAACAAGAAATATTTCAATAGCTAACGGCGCAGGAAACGGAACTATGACTGGAACTCCTGGAATGGTTGTTATGGATCATACTTTTAATGTAACGGCAACTCAAAGAGCAATTATTAATTTAAATTTTACACCGTTAACAAATCTGTCGTTACAAGTTAGCCGATTTAGAGGTCAAACAAACCTGTTTTTTTGGATTACTGTTTATGAAAGCTTGGCCAATTCGAAATCTCCAACTTACACAAGTGGACTTGATTCTGCTCCTGGAGGAAGATTTGATATGAATTCACTTTCTGCAGGAACATCAGGAAATGCTTTATTGACAGAATTTTTTAATAACTTACAAATATTGTATTTTGATTTTATTCCAACACTAAGTTCTATGGCAATTTCTAGTTCTACCAATTTGTATTCTAATGTAAATGCGACATCTACAACACCATTTGCTGCTTATTATATTCCAACTACAAATGAAAACCATGTTACATTAACACCCAACAATGTAACTTTTGCATTGAATGAAATATTAAATCCGGTTTTAACAACCAATCAAAATCTTGCATTAGCTAGTGTTTGGATTAAAAATCCAATTGAAAATTCAGTACAAATAAATACGAATTATACCATTGAAAACGCTTCAATTTCGATTGTCGATGTATTGGGAAAAACTATATTTAGTGCAAGTAATCAAACAATAAACGGCACAATGGAAATTCCAATTTCATTGTCCAACGGTATTTTCTTGGTAACAGTTAAAAATGAAAAAGGAAGTATTACAAAGAAAATAGTTAAAGAATAATTATTTTTACAAAAAAAACTAACAATTATGAAAAAAACAATCTCAGTGCTATCTGTTTTATTTTTATTTATATGCTGTTCAAAAGACAAAGAAAACAAATCATCAGAAACAGCCGAATTTATTGGTCGATGGAAATTAACACAAGTATTATCAGATCCTGGTGATGGAAGTGGCGTTTATCAAAATGTAACAGAAAACAAAACAATCGAATTTTTAACTAATGGAACAGTCGTTGCAAACTACTCATTATGTTCTGATGGAAACGTATTGACAGCACCTTATTTTGCAGACGAAAACTATATTCTACCCAACAATTGCTTCGCCGCAGGATTAAATATTCATTATCAATTGGAAGGTAACAATTTAATATTATATTATCCTTGCATTGAAGCTTGTAGCTATAAATTTGAAAAACTAACCAATTAAATTTTAAACTTTAAAGGAACGTGAACCACTTTTTTAGTTTCGAAGAATTCATTATCAAAAAACTCTGAAATATTATATTCGGTTGCTTTTGAAAAATCTTTCAATTCCTCGGTTAAATCGCCACCTTTTAAATACAGAATTCCGTTTTTAAGTTCGTGTTTGTTGGTTTTCTTGATTTTATCTTTAATCCAAGAAACAAAATCGGGCATGTTGGTAACGGCACGACTTACAATAAAATCGTAATCGCCTTTCACATTTTCGGCTCTAATTTGTTCTGCCTTTACATTTTTCAATTCTAAAGCTTCGGCAACAGCTTTCACAACGTTTATCTTTTTTAGAATTACATCAATCAAATAAAATCGTGTTTCTGGAAATAAAATCGCCAATGGAATTCCCGGAAAACCTCCACCAGTACCAACATCCAAAACATAAGTACCCGGTTCAAAAGGCTGAATTTTGGCAATTGCTAACGAATGTAAAACGTGTTTAGTGTACAACTCATCAATATCTTTGCGCGAAATCACATTGATTTTCGCGTTCCAATCGTGGTACAATTCGTTTAGTTTTTCAAATTGCTGCTTTTGAATATCTGTTAAATTTGGAAATTGCTTTAGAATTTCTTCCATGATTTTATTTTTTTTACAAAAGTAAACAATTTACAAATGTTATTTTTTGAATAATTAACACTTGTGCAATCTTAATAATATTTATATTTGTACAAATTATACTATTATATGAATACAACAATGCCAACATTCTCTAAACAAGACAGTTTGAAGTTTTTTAGGACTTTAAATTCTCGAGTAAACACCTATTTTAAAGAGAATAAAATTGAAAAAACAGGTAACTGGAAACTCCATTTAAAAACAGTAATTTTATTTACGGTTTTTCTTACGCCATATTTTTTAATACTATCGATCTCAACAATGCCTTTCTGGGTATTTTTCTTATTGTCAATTGTCATTGGAATTGGAATGGCAGGAATAGGAATGAACGTAATGCACGATGGGAATCACGGTTCCTATTCTAACAAATCATGGATTAATAAATTCATGGGCGGAAGCATTTATGTATTGGCAGGAAATGTTTACAACTGGCAAGTGCAACATAATGTTTTACACCATACTTATACTAACATTCACGGTCATGATGAAGATTTAGATGCAGGTCGTGTAATTCGTTTTACACAAGAAGCAGAATGGCATAAATTTCATAAATTTCAACATTATTATTCTGTTTTTCTATACGGATTACTAACTTTCAACTGGTCACTGACTACAGATTTTAAACAGATGAAAGCCTACCTTGGCAGAAAATTATCGTATGGCGAACCTAAAAGCCCAAAGATTTTATGGACAACTTTAATTATCACTAAAGTTATTTATTTTTCAATATGGCTGGCAATTCCAATGATATTAGGAATCGTTTGGTGGCAAGTTTTAATAGGATTTTTTGTAATGCACTACACAGCAGGTTTAATTTTAAGTATTGTATTTCAACTTGCGCATGTTGTAGATGAAACTACAAATCCTATTCCTAACGAAGAAGGCGAAATGGAAAATACATGGGCAATTCACCAATTGTACACAACAGCCAATTTTGCTCCTAAAAACAAAATTGTAAACTGGTTCACTGGAGGATTAAACCACCAAGTAGAACACCACTTGTTTCCAAACATAAGTCATATTCACTACGGAAAAATTGCAGAAATCGTGAAAGAAACCGCTAGAGAATGCAACTTGCCTTACCACGAATTTAAAACTATGAGAAGCGCCGTTATTGCACATTTCAAACATTTAAAAGATTTAGGACAAAAACCTTTGCTTTCAGCATAAAAAATTAATTCTAAAGACGTATTTTTGTACGTCTTTTTTATTTACAACAATTTACAGCACAATTAACTACAACTATGGAACATTTATTATCAGACAGAATCAACAACCTTTCTACATCACAAACACTTGCTATGGCTGCTTTGGCAAGAGAATTAAAAGCACAAGGAAAAGATATTATCAGTTTAAGTCTAGGTGAACCCGATTTTAACACACCCGATTTTATCAAAGAAGCAGCAAAAAAAGCCATCGACGAAAACTACTCTACGTATTCTCCAGTTGATGGGTACATGGATTTGAAAGAAGCCATTTGTAGAAAATTTAAAAGAGATAATAATTTAGACTATAAACCAGCAAACATTGTAGTTTCTACTGGTGCTAAACAATCGTTATACAACATTGCGCAAGTTTTATTAAATGATGGCGACGAAGTAATTCTTCCTGCGCCATACTGGGTTTCGTATTCGGAAATCGTAAAATTGTCAGGTGGAATTCCAGTAGAAGTTTCAACATCAATCGAGAACGATTTTAAAATTACACCACAACAATTAGAAGCAGCAATAACACCAAAAACCAAAATGATTTGGTACAGTTCGCCTTGTAATCCAAGTGGTTCTGTGTATTCTCGTGAAGAATTTACAGCACTTGCCGAAGTTTTAAAAAAATATCCAAATATTCTCATCGTAGCCGACGAAATCTACGAACACATCAATTTCTCAGGTACATTTTGCAGTATCGCATCCATTCCAGGAATGTTTGAAAGAACAATTACCGTAAACGGAGTTGCCAAAGCTTTCGCCATGACAGGTTGGAGAATTGGTTACATTGGCGCACCAGAATTCATCGCCAAAGCTTGTACAAAAATGCAAGGTCAAGTTACCTCTGGAGCAAATTCGATAGCACAAAGAGCAACAATCACAGCAGTCGATGCCGATCCAAGCGTTCTTAACGAAATGGTTTCAGCCTTCAAAAGCCGACGTGATTTAGTTGTTGGATTAATCAAAGAAATTCCGGGACTGAAAATCAATACTCCAGAAGGTGCATTTTACGTTTTTCCAGACGTTTCATCGTTCTTCGGAAAAACATTACGCGGCACTTTAATCAATAATGCTGACGATTTCTCAATGTATTTACTATCCGAAGCCAACGTTGCAACAGTAACAGGTGACGCTTTTGGAAACCCAAATTGCATCCGTTTTTCATACGCAACCAGCGAAGAATTACTTACCGAAGCAATGAAAAGAATCAAAGAAGTTTTAGCATAAATCACAATTGCCTCAAGGAAACTTGGGGCTTTTTTAATTACATTTATTTTTTGGGCGTTACCTTTCAGGTCGGGCTTTACGTTGCAATCTTTTTTCAATAGCTCGGGGTTTAAACCCCGAGCTATTGAAAAAAGGATTTCCACTGCAATCCCTAACGCAACCATAGAATAAAATACAACATCAGATTTAAAAATGGCAAAAATACTATTATTAGGTTCAGGCGAACTAGGAAAAGAATTTGTAATCGCTGCACAACGAATCGGGCAAACGATAATCGCTGTTGACAATTACGAAAATGCTCCAGCAATGCAAGTCGCACACGGCTTTGAAGTAATCAACATGCTTGATAGCTCAGAATTAGATCGAATTGTAGCCAAACACCAACCCGATTTCATAGTTCCAGAAATCGAAGCCATAAGAACCGAACGTTTTTATGACTACGAGAAACAAGGCATTACCGTAGTTCCATCTGCGAAAGCGGCAAATTTTACCATGAACAGAAAAGCAATCCGTGATTTGGCTGCCAAAGAACTCGGATTGAAAACTGCCAATTACAGGTATGCAACCTCAGCATTAGAATTAGAAAAAGCTATACAAGAAATTGGAATCCCGTGTGTGGTAAAACCATTAATGAGTTCATCTGGAAAAGGACAATCTACTATAAAATCTCAAGAAGACATTGAGAAAGCATGGAATTATGCCGTTGAAGGTTCACGTGGCGATGTGGTTGAAGTTATTGTAGAAGCTTTTGTAAAATTCAATTCAGAAATTACTTTATTGACCGTAACTCAAAATAAGAATCCAACATTATTCTGCGCACCAATTGGTCACCGACAAGAACGTGGTGATTATCAAGAAAGTTGGCAACCGGCGAGAATTTCAGACAAAGATTTATTTGAAGCACAAGATATGGCAGAAAAGGTAACTGAAGCACTTGGTGGCGCAGGACTTTTTGGTGTAGAATTTTTCTTGGCTGATGACGGCGTTTATTTTTCAGAATTATCACCACGACCTCACGATACCGGAATGGTAACTTTGGCAGGAACGCAAAATTTCAACGAATTTGAATTGCATCTTCGTGCAATTTTGAGTTTGCCAATATTTGAAATCACATTAGAAAAAAATGGAGCAAGTGCAGTAATTTTGGCTTCAGAGAATTCTACAAGTCCAACTTTTTCTGGAATTGAAAAAATTGCTTCATTACCAAAAACAGATTTTCGTATCTTTGGAAAACCAACTTCAAGACCTTACCGAAGAATGGGAGTTTCATTAGTCAATGATTCTTTAGACACGCCAATTGAAGAAATTATTGAAAAAGCAAAAAGTGCTGCAAAATTAATAACGATAGAATATTAAATATTATGAAATCAATTGTAACATTCTTATTGATGTTGACCTTTAGTTTAGGATTTGCACAAAAAAAAGAAACACAAAAAACTCAGGTTGTGGAAGCTTCTTGCGGACAATGTCAGTTTGGAATGACCAGTAAAAAAGGTTGTGATTTAGCTGTTAGAATTGACGGAAAAAGTTACTTTGTCGAAGGAACAAAACTAGACGATCATGGTGATGCTCATGCCAAAGATGGTTTTTGCGAAGCCATAAGAAAAGCTGAAATTTCGGGTGAAATTATTAACGACAAATATGTAGTAACATCTTTTAAACTACTTCCACTTTAAGAAACAAAAAAGCAGAAACATATTTCTGCTTTTTTTATACATTTAATTCTCGAATCACTTTTGCCGGATTTCCAACTGCTAGTGAATTATCTGGAATGTCTTTTGTGACAACACTTCCTGCACCAATTGTGCATCCGTTTCCAATTGTAACTCCGGGACAAATTACCGAGTTTCCTCCTATCCAACAATCATTACCTATTGCAACTGGTTTTGAAAATTCCACCGTACGACGTTCAATAGCATCAAGCGGATGTGTTGCTGTATAAACATGAACGCCTGGACCAAAAAAAACATTATCGCCAATGGTAACTTTCATTGTGTCTAGAACTACGCAATTCACATTGAAATAGACATTTTCTCCCGAATGGATATTATAACCATAATCGCAATGAAATGGTGGTTCAATGTAGATTTTCTTATTGGAATTTGGCAATAATTGTCTCAAAATCGCTCTTGCGTTTCCGTTCATTAAATATTCGGTGACATTTAATTTATGCAGTAATTTTTTGGCAAAAGTTCGTTCTAAAGAAATTTCTTTATCGTTTGCAAAATAGATTTCTCCATTGAGCATTTTTTCTTTTTCGGTTTTCATTCTTTTTATTTAACAGTCAACTTTCAAATATAGTATTTGTTTGCTAAAAAAACGAACAAAAACTTTACAAGGGTTAACCCCTGATTTTTACTAAAAAATCTATTATGAGTTTTTAATTAAATACTTTTGTTTAAAATAAGTACCATGAAAACCCTAGCAAAAATTTTTATTGCGCTAACTATAGTGATGCTCTTTATTGCCTGTAATGAAGAAAAAAAAAGCGCTGTAGTTTTTAAAAAAGAAACCAATAAAAAAGAAGACGCAACTACAATATGGTTAAGAAATACAGATAATTACAATAATAATAAAAACTATTTTCCTGTTTTTTACACGTATTACAATACTAAAATTGCACAAAAAAACTACTTAGACGCGGCAAAGATACTAGATATTATAAGTGCAAAATTGGCATATCTTTATGATTTTAACGAACATTTTTTAAACACAATAAAAGAATTTGATCAAAAATATAGAAGTAAAGTTCCGGTTTTAAAATCAACATTTGTAGACAGTTACTTTGCAGATTATAATTATGATAAAGGAAATTTTCAAACAGCATGTGACTACTTTAAAAAAATCACCATACTAGAACCCAACGATTATAGAAGTTGTTTTAGAATTGCAAGAGCTAACTACAGTTTGGCTTATACTTATTATGGTATGGGCAAACAAAATTTAAGTTTACACGCCAATAATCAGGCATTAAAATATTCTACTAAAATTAATGATATTGAAGGAATAGGCGCCGTTTATTCTAATTATACAAATATCTATAGAGCCATAAAAGACAAAAGAAAAGCTATTGAATACAGTAATAAGGCAATTCAATGTTTTGTACAATCCGGTAACACATATGATACTTATATGAGTTTGTATAATAAAATTTGCACTTATGAGGATTTTTCAGACTCAAGAACTTCCAAGTTAATAGATTCCGTAATCATTGCTTTTGATAAAAGTAAATTTGAAAGTGATGTATTAAAAATAGCGTTTTATGATTGGAAAGTTCTTTATTTAGTTAGAGAAGCAAAATTTGAAGAGGCTAAAAAATTACTTGATGGTATAAAACCACTTGTTATAAAAGTGAATTCTAACAATTGGACGCAAGACTATGACGCTACAGTAGCTGAATATGAAGCACTAAGCAATCCGAAAAGTGCCGATATAACTAATATTAAAAATGAAATTACGACCTTAAAGAAAAATAGGCAGTATGAAAAACTAAGTCTGTTTTATAATGTTTTAAAAAAATATTCTATTGAAAAAAATAATTTCAAAGATGCTTTAGTCTATGAAGAAGAAATACGAAATGTGAATGATAGCATGGGAAACACTGTAATGCAAGAAAAAATTATTGAACTTGACACAAAATACCAAACACAGGAAAAAGTACAGCAAATTAGACTTCAAGAAAAAACGATTTTAAATAAAAATACGACAATTGCCTTGTTAGCATCTTTATTTTTGGGATTATTTCTAACCGTAGTTGTTTATATCACCAAACAAAAACAGAAAAA
>NZ_JAYWFT010000055.1:0-5912 GCF_043778725.1 Flavobacterium sp.
ATAAATGAAAATGAGGTTTTTTCACAGCCTGACGTTCTCGCGCTACAAGCAGTTTGGGACTAAATTAAGCCCATTATTCGGATTTGCCAAATCTTCCAAATACAAAACCAACTTCAAATTAAGCCAAATACCCAAATTGCTTGTAGCGTGTGTTAGCAGATGCCAATGTTGAATTTATGGCTTAATCGTTTAATTATATTATCTACAATTTCTTTCTCTTCATTTAAATTATTTAATTCGTTTTGAAATAATTGACGCATTACACTAGAGATTCCGTGAATTTCTCCTCTTCTTATTCCTTGTCTAAATTCAGTTAATACTTTATTTTCCGTTTCATTTACAATGTCAAATTGAGGTATTTCCCATAATGCTTTTAACTTTTTTCCGATTTTATCTGTTTTTGTGTCAGTCATTTTTTTTAGGTAAATTAATTCGCATAAGTCGATTAATTTTTCATAAAGTGATGAAATTAAATAGACTTTATAATGTGTGCCTTGTAACCATAAAAGATGTCTTTCGTCTCCATTTTCTAATTCGCCATTTCCAATTATTTCAAATGAATCTATGTAAAACGGATTTCTAGGTGAATTTAGAAAGAAGAATAATGATTTAATATCCAATAATCTATTGCTAATTTGTTGTTTATTACTTTCTGAATAATCAGCGGTTGATATTATACCATTATAAATTTTCAAAATATTGAAATATGAAATTGGAAATTTCTTGAAATCATTTTCGTCAATTTTATTTCCATTAAATTTTCTTTCAAACAATCCTAAATAGGATTTATTAATTAAATTGTCATAATCTAACAATCTTTTTTTAAAGTCAGTTTTTTTTTCGCTCATTTTTTGGTTGGTATCTGCTAACTTTCTAATATACGCATACTTATAAAAAAAGTGCAGACATTTCAATTAGTATTATCCAAATATAAAAAAAATCTAGGTTTTAATACTTATTACAAAGCCATATAAAAGTAGTTCTAAAATGCAACAATTTAAAAATTTCGTTAGCAGCAATATAAATATTTTCTTCTCGAAAATTTTTCTTACTTAAAACTAATACAATAAATTGAATTTTATTTGATTTTAAACACATCTTTTCTTAATTGCAGTTGATTAAATTATGAGGTTCCATTACGTAGTCAGCATTATTATGATTAACTTTTATTTTTTGCATGAAGTATTCAACTACACGCAAATTTTTTGGATCACTCTCTGCAGTGATAAAAGAAGTGAAATCTTTTATAAAATTAGGGCAATTCGAGAATTGTCGTTTAATCATTTCAATTGCCTCGCCTCGCTCCTCGATGTTATGGCTTTGATATCCCGATCTCAAATCTATATCTTCTAGAACTGTGCCTTGCTTGTCAAAAACGGTTAAATGAACATGTTCAAAGGAACTCGATCCGTTAAAAAAAGTAGTACCGTTTGCGCTTGTTGTGCTCGGTCCAGTTTCTGTAGTGTAATGAACAAATCCAAGTAACTTGTCATTGGTTTCTGTCTTTACATACATGCCTTTAAATTTTTTGGCATTGGGAAAATACATCCAAGTGTAATTTGCCAACGGAACTTTTGAATCCGCTTGGTAAGGAGAAATCACGGATTTCAATTCCTTAAATTTCAGTTTTTCCTTTTTATCTCCAACTTTAAAAGTCACTTTTTCATCCGAATTGTCAAACGATGCCCAATCGACATTTATTTTGCTACCATCAGCTTTTTCAAGAACGGTTTGTGCAAAAGAATTCAGAGACAACAGCAGTGCAATGATAATCAGATTTTTCATAATTTTTTTTAATACGTTAAACAAATATAATAAAAATTAGCACAGCTGGTAACTGCCTTTTCTCGCAATTACAAAATTTGTGGTAAATTCAAGTTTACGTTTCGCAAGAATTTTTATCATGAACAGAAAATATAAAGTTTCGAACTTAGCAACTGACAAGGAGCAACAAATTATCAAAGCCTAATCTTTCGGCTAATGACTAATTTTCCGAGTACAAAAAAAATATAAGAAAGTGGGACTAAATTTTAATACTTATTACAAAAACATATTGCCTTAGTTCCAGACTGCAACAACTTTAAAATTTCGTTAGCAGCAATGTAAATATTTTCTTTTGTTATGTTTTTCTTACTCAAAACTAGTGAAAATAAATTGAATTTTATTTGTTTTTTAAGTACAGTTCTTTGTTGAAGGCGTAGTTTTATTTGGATTTTTTAGATTTCTTAATTTTCAAACAATTCTGTTTTATCCACTGAATTGAAATGTAAAAAGGTGCTGTATCACTTTCAGAAGAAGTATTGTGTCCTAATGTTGAAAATAAAGTATATTCAAAAGGTTTGCCTTGAACTTTAAATTTATTTAATTGTTCTATGCATAATTTTACAGGAATTTGTATATCCTTCTCTCCAAAAAGCCAAAGTCCAGGAATTGAAAGAGTATTTAGAGAAATTTTTGGGTCAGTCGCCACAAATTTATACTTGTCTGGATCATTATTAGTATGTTCACGTGCATCTTCATCTGTGTGATTTTCCCAAAATTTAGTATTCCCATTTGTGTAAAACTGAAATCGAAGTTGTTCTAAAGTTGTTATAGTAGGACAACTAAATAAAACCATAAATTCAATTTGTGGATTTTTGCTTGCAGTAATTGGAATTATCCATCCTGCTTGACTAAAACCAACTAATCCAATTGGTATTTTATTGTCTTTTAAATAGCTTCGAAATGTTTTTACGGCCTCATCTGCGTCGCTAGATAATAAATTAAGATTAGTTGTGTCAATATTATTTGTACCAACAGTTGGTCCTACATAAACACCACCAGATTCTCCAACTCCACGTTTGTCATATGTCAAAACAGCAATACCTTCTTTAGCAAGACGCTTTGCGAAGTCCATTTCTCTTTTTACTGGGTCAGAACCGTGAACAATTACGACTGCAGCAAATGGATTTTTAGGATTTATAATTGATCCAGCAAGAGTAATTCCTTGACTTTCAAACTTTATATCTTGAATGGTAAAGTCGGTCGATTGGGAAAATGTTGTTATTGGTAAGATGATTAATAATAACCTAAGATATAAGTTCTGAAGTAAGTTGTTTTTCATTTAAAATTGTGTTAGATTTTTAATTCTGTGTAGCATTGCCAGCAACGTTAGTACATACGCAGGTTTAAAATAAAATTTTTTGTAAAAAATTGACTTTTATTTGTTTTTTAGCACCATTCATTTTATTGCTAGGTTTTAAATTCGTTAACGCAAAAAAAATAAACTTTTACTTATCAATTTTCTATTTGTCCTTCTTTTCAATTTCACTTTTAGTATCCTATTTCAATACTAGGTATCTTTTTAATATCAATATTATGGAAGTCAATATAAACAAAATCGAGCATTGCTATTCCAATTTCATTTTCAATAATAGACGTATTATCACATGCCAATTCTTTGTAGAATTCTTAAAGCGTCTTACTCTTTTGGTCTGAACTTCTAATTATTGACAAATCATCATTTTTCAATTGGCTGTTTCGCTCAAAAAAAACACGTTTATTTCGTTTCATCCATCAGATATAAAAAAATAACAGCACAGAAATTATAATATTAAGCCGAATTCCTGCTGGCATTAGTGTTTCCGAATAATGATCGCATAACTAATTTTTCGTAAACTTCTAGTAAAGCATCATTACTTCCACTCTTCTTGATTTCGTTAATTTTCATTAAAGCATATTGCTGAATTGTTAGTAATGGTAATACAATATCTTCACGCATTTTAATAGACGCTTTTCCATCTGGATAGTTTTCCATCAACTCATTATGACCTGCAATTTTCAATAATAGTCGTTTGGTTTCTATAAATTCATCATAAATTATTTGCCAAAAATCACCAAATTCAGCATCATTTTTCATGTAATGTGTTAATGGTAAAAACGATTTGGCCAACGACATCATGCTGTTTTCTAGTAGCGTTCTAAAAAATAAGGAATCATCAAACAATGTTTGTACTTTTTTCCATTCGCCTGCATCTTCAAAGTGTTTTAAAGCGGTGCCAACTCCAAAAAAACCCGGCACATTTTGTTTCATCTGACTCCATGAACCCACAAAAGGAATGGCTCGAAGATCGTCTAAATTTAATTCACTTCCAGAATTTCGTTTGGATGGACGACTTCCTATATTTGTTTTAGAATAATAATTAAGCGTACTCATTTGCTCCAAATAAGGAACAAATTTGGGATGATTTTTAAAACTTAAGTACTTTTTATAACCTAAACTAGCCAATTCATCAATTACAATTTTGTCCGATTTGGATAAATTATTTTCTTTTTTACTGAAAATTTCATTAGAAACTCCAGCGCTTAAAAGATTTTCTAAATTGTATCTGCACGAATCTATGGTTCCAAAATTAGAACTGATAGTTTGGCCTTGCACTGTAAGTTGGATTTCCTTATTTTCAATATTTGAACCTAATGAGGCATAAAATTTATGTGTTTTTCCACCTCCACGTGCTGGTGGACCGCCACGACCATCAAAGAAAATAACTTTTATTCCGTATTTTCTAGAAATTTCTGTAATCGTTTCTTTGGCTTTATAAATTCCCCAATTGGCCATTAAGTAACCGCCATCTTTGGTTCCGTCAGAGAATCCTAGCATTACAGTTTGCTTGTTTGCTCTATTTTTTAAATGATTACTATACTCCTTATTGGTATAAAGTTGCTCCATTATTTTATCTGCATGTTGCAAATCTTCAATAGATTCAAACAGCGGAACAATGTCTACAGTAGGATTTTCCCAATTACATAATTTGAACAAAGCAAAAGTTTCCATAACATTTAAAGCACTTTCATTATTGGAAATTATGTATCGGTTTGCTCCTAATTCACCATTATTTTCTTGAATTATTTTTATGGCATTTATAGAATCTAACGTTTGTTTAGTCATTTCATCATCAAACAAATTGGAAGAAATTGTTCCAGATAAATTTGAAATCAATTGGATTTTTTTTTCATCAGAATAATTAAAATAATCATTAAATTCTTTATTTTCTGAGCCTAAATAGGTGAAAATTGTTTTAATAACTTTATCATGAATTTTACTATTCTGACGAATGTCTAAGGTTGCAAAATGAAATCCAAATACATTTACCTTATTGATTAGGTCGTTAATTTCGTCCAAATATAATGCTTGATGATTTTTAATACAAATAGATTTTACTTGATCTAGTTTATCTTTAAGTTCCGATAATGTAATGTAAATACTTCCATTTGAATAAAATACAGAACGGTATATTTTATTTTCTATTTCAGAAATTATAGCATCAATTCCAGAAAAAGTTAATTTGCGTTTTAAATTTCTAATGTCAAGATAATAACATTTTAAAATTGAAGTTCGCAATCTGTCGGCAACTTTCAATGTAATATCTGTAGTTACAAATGGATTTCCATCGCGATCACCACCAGGCCAAAAACCAAGATTAATAATAGAATTGGATATTGATTTATCTTTAAAAATATTCTTTTGGATGTATTGCAACATTTCGCCAGAGGTTTGATAAAATACATTTTCAAGATACCAAATTAGGCTAACTGCTTCGTCAAACGGTGAAGGCTTTTCTTTTTTAATGAATGGTGTTTTACCTAATTGCGCCAATAATTGCTTAATTTTAGTCAAATCATTTTCTCGAACCGCAGCAGTCAAATCTGTAATGATACCTAATACCGATCCAGGATAAAATTGTGTTGGATGTGCTGTTAAAACAGTTCTAATATTAAAATTATTTAAAAATAAAATCAATTCTTCTTTCAATTCTTTAGTATCAGCAAGTTCTTTAATGTCTCGCAGCGATCCTTTTCCTTCCATATTATTTACCACTGGAAATGCAGCATCTTCTATAGCATCAAATAAAACTATCTGACGTTCAACATAT
>NZ_JAYWFT010000056.1:0-2228 GCF_043778725.1 Flavobacterium sp.
CTGGTACTGTTGTTTCTATGTTTACTGGAACTCCACCAGTTTATGCAAATGTTGTAAACGCTGTTCGTGCTCCGTGGACTGCTGGAACACAATTAAGTACAATTGCAAATGGAGCAGATACTTGTTTACAAGTTGATAATTTTGGCTATTTGGGTTATATTACTGATGGTGCCAATTTTAGCGCAGCAGGAATGACCAAACTTCATGTTGACGTTTATTTAAACACTCCAATTGCGAATATGTTTATCTACTTATTGTCAAACGGTGACCAATTGTACAATACTGGTGCGTTAACGGCTGGTTGGAATTCTATTGATATTCCTTTATCTACTTTTCCAGGTGCAAATTTATCAGATATCTATGGCTTCAAATTTGAGCATAATCAAGGGGCTGCAAGACAAATTTATTTAGATAATATTTATTTTTATGTTGCTGGCAGCGATCCAGTTATAACTGGATTTACAGTTCCTGCAAAAGTTTTTGGTGATGCTCCGTTTATGTTAACTGCTCCAACATCTAACAGTGCGGGTGCTTTTACATATACTTCTAGCAATCTTTCTGTTGCTACAATTTCAGGAAGCACGGTAACAGTTACTGGAATTGGAACTTCTACAATAACTGCAGTTCAGGCAGCAGACGGTAGTTTTGATGCTGGTTCTACAACTGCTAGTCTAGTTGTTTCAGCTCCACCATTAGCGGTAGCGGCGCCAACACCCCCAGTTAGAAATACTTATGATGTTGTGTCTTTATACAGCGATGCTTATACCAATTTGCCATCAGCAATGTGGCAAGGGGCTTCATCATTAACAGATGAGGTTATTGCCGGAAATCCATCAAAAAAATTAAGTAATTTTATTGTAGAATTTATCAATTTTGCAGCAACTGATGTTTCTCAAATGACAATGCTTCACATGGATGTTTATACGCCAGACGTAACTGGATTTAACATTTGGTTGTTGAACAATGGGGACAGAAATGCACAATTTTTTCCTACATTAAACGGATGGTATAGTGTTGATATTCCTTTATCTACTTATGTAAATAATGGTTTAAACATGACAGGAATTAGTCAATTGAAATTCGAAGGATTGAATGGTCCAGGAAAAACTGTTTATGTTGATAATGTTTATTTCTACCGTCCTGCGACTTTGCCTCCAGCAACTGTGGGAATGTTCACTGTTCCTGCTAAAAACGTTGGTGATGCTAATTTCGCAATTACACCTCCAACATCAAACAATACAAGTCCATTTACATACACAAGTAGCAATACCAATGTAGCAACAATAGTAGGTGGAAATCAAATTTCGATTGTAACTGGTGGCACAACAACCATTACAGCATCGCAAGTAACTGATGGAACTTACGGGCCAACAAGCAGAACAGCTACTTTTGTAGTTAGTTTTCCTGCACCTGGGCCATCTCCAATTCCGCCAGCAAGACAAGCGTCTCGAGTAATGTCAATGTACACAGGTACACCTTCGGTTTATGCTAACAACCCTTTATATACAACTGTTAGATCATTTTGGACTGGTGCAACTTCAATGACTGAAGTGCAAAACGGAACAAATACAGCATTAAAAGTTGACAATCTTGGATTCATTGGACTTATTGATCAATCAGAAAGAAGATTAAATGTAACAGGAATGACTAATTTACATTTAGATGTATATGTAAATGCGCCTTTCGCAAATTTATTCTTCTGGTTATTAACAGATGGAGATCAAAGAAGAGATATTACTAATTTAGTTGCAGGTTGGAATTCTATAAACATAGATTTAACTGAGTTTGCAGGAGCAAATTTATCAAATGTTTATGGTTTGAAATTCGAGCAAAATACACCAAATGCTCTACAAATTTATTTAGATAATATTTATTTCAGTAACGATACTCATTATACTGATGCTGATGGCGATGGTTACGGAAATTTATCAATGCCAGTAGTTGGTCAGCCAGCAGGTTCTGTACTTGATGCTACTGATTGTGATGATGCTAATGCAAATGTTAATCCTGGAAGACCAGAGGTTGCTTATAATGGCATAGATGACAATTGCGATGGTAACTTTGATGAAGGTTTCCCAGCAATGATAACTTCATTGACTGGACCTACTTGTGGATCTACATTATCTAACAATTTTGTTGCTGTACATGCAACTCAAGTGCCTGGCGCTTCTGGTTACAGATTTAGAGTAACAAATATGACGAGCAATTCAGTTCAGATTATTGATAGA
>NZ_JAYWFT010000057.1:0-5858 GCF_043778725.1 Flavobacterium sp.
CAATGTTTTCAGGACAAATTATACAATATATTGTAACTCCTGTATTAGGAATTCCTGTAAAATGGGTTACCGAAATCACTCATGTAGAGCATAAAAAATATTTTGTAGACGAACAACGTTTTGGACCCTACGCACTTTGGCATCACAAACATTTTATAAAAGAAATTCCTGGTGGTGTAGAAATGGAAGATATTGTAGATTATAAAGTTCCAATGGGAATTCTTGGTCAATTAGTACATCCGTTTTTAGTAAAACCTAAATTGAATGAAATTTTTGAATACAGAAGAAAAAAATTAATCGAAATGTTTGGAGAATACTATGATAAAAATTCAAAAAAATAAATAACTAAGCATCGAAAGAAACTAAAATAAATTCAAAATAAAATGAAAAATATACTATTAATAGGTGGATCTTACGGAATAGGATTTGCCATTGCAAAAGAATTACAAGAAGGAAATAACGTTTTTGTAGCTTCAAGAACCAACGAAAATTTGTCTCAATTAAACGTTACTTATCTACCGTTTGATGCATCAACAGATGTTTTAGACACCTCCAAATTACCAGAAGTTATAGATGGATTAGTATATTGTCCGGGAAGCATTAACTTGCGACCATTTCGTGGATTAAAACCCGATGCTTTTGAACAAGATTTACAGATAAATTTCATAAGTTTGGTGAAAGTAATCCAAGCTGTTTTGCCCAATTTAACGGCTTCCAACCAATCTAGCATTGTGCTTTTTAGTTCGGTTGCAGCAAGTATGGGAATGCCATTTCACACTAGTGTTGCTGCTGCAAAAGGTGCTATTGAAGGATTTGCAAAAGCATTGGCAGCAGAATATGCTCCAAAAATTAGAGTAAACGTAATTGCACCATCACTAACCGATACGCCATTGGCAGAAAAGTTTTTAAGCAACTACGATAAAAAAGAAAAATCGGCACAACGTCATCCACTAAAACGAGTTGGAACATCAGACGATATGGCGCAAATGGCAAGTTTTTTATTATCTGAAAAAAGCAGTTGGATTTCGGGACAAATCTTCCATGTAGATGGCGGAATGTCAACTTTATTAGTAAATGGTTAAAAGTTTGATTTTATTTAAGAGTTTAAACAAAATTAAACCACTTTTAAACAATTTAAACCACATTAAACAAAAATTAAATGAACATATTCTGGTTTCGACGCGATTTACGATTAGACGACAATGTTGGACTTTTTCATGCATTAAGTGCCGATGAAGAAGTGCTTCCGATATTTATTTTTGATGATTCGATACTTTCGCAATTGCCAAAACAAGATGCACGTGTAACTTTTATTCACAATCAGCTAGAAAAAATCCAAAAACAACTTCAGGAAATTGGAAAATCACTAGCTATTTTTCACGGAAACCCATTTGATGTTTATCAAAAATTAATTTCAGAAAACATTATAAAATCGGTTTATACTAATCACGACTATGAACCGTATGCACGCAAACGCGATTTAGATTTATACCATTTATTCAAGAAAAATAATATCGAATTCAAGACAAGTAAAGATCAAGTTATTTTTGAAAAAAGCGAAGTGGTAAAAGACGATGGAACGCCCTATGTTGTTTATACACCATATTCTAATAAATGGAAGGAACGATTTAAGCAAATTGAGTTAATCAACTATAATTCAGAAGATTATTTACATAAAATAGTGCTTCACTCCTATCCTTTTCTTAGTTTATCGGATATCGGATTTGAAACTTCTTCTATAAAAGTTACACCATTTGATATTTCAAACAATCTAATTGACAACTATGAAGCAACAAGAAATTTTCCTGCTTTAAATAAAACTTCCTATCTCGGAATTTATCTAAGATTCGGAGCCGTTTCTATCAGAAAAATGATTAGTAAAGCCATTGAAAGTAAGAATGAAACGTTCTTTAAAGAATTAATTTGGCGTGAGTTTTTTATGCAAATATTGTGGCATTTTCCTCATACAACTAAATCAAGTTTCCGACCAAAATACGATGCAATTGTTTGGGAAAATAACGAAGATTTATTCCAAAAATGGTGCAAAGGAAAAACTGGTTATCCTTTTGTAGATGCAGGAATGCGCGAATTAAACGCAACTGGCCACATGCACAATCGTGTACGAATGATTACAGCAAGTTTTTTGTGCAAACATTTATTAATTGACTGGCGTTGGGGTGAAACTTATTTTGCCACAAAATTATTAGACTATGAACAAGCAAGCAACGTTGGAAACTGGCAATGGGCAGCCGGAAGTGGCGTTGATGCTGCGCCTTATTTTAGAATTTTTAACCCTACTGAACAAGTAAAAAAATTCGATAAAGAATTAAAATATATTAAAAAATGGATTCCAGAATTGGAAACATTACACTATCCGGCGCCAATTGTAGAACACAAAGAAGCACGTGAAAAATGCTTGAAAGTTTATAAAGAAGCCGTTGGTTAAAAAGTTCTCCTTTATCAGTTATAATTGCGCAGATTATTACTTAAAACATAACTAAGGAACTTAGGAACTAAGCAACTAAGAATCTTAGAAACTCAGAAATAAAAACATGAAAATAGTTTGGTTTAAAAGAGATTTACGATTGCATGATAATGAAGCACTTCACACGGCTTTATCATCATCAGGCAAAGTAGTGCTTCTTTACATATTTGAACCAAGTATGATGAAAGATTACCACTACTCACAACGTCATTTTGATTTTATAAAACAATCATTAGAAGCGCTTCAAAAAGAATTACTTCAATTTCATACACAGATTCTGATTTTAGAAGGTGAAGCAGTTTCTATTTTTGAAAAATTAAATGCACTACTTCCAATAACCTCTGTTTTTTCGCATCAGGAAACTGGAATCAAACTCACTTACGACAGAGATTTGGCGGTAGCAGAATTGTTTAAAGAGCACGGAATTGTTTGGCACGAATTTATAACAAACGGAGTAATTCGCGGTTTAAAAAATCGTCAATCATGGCGCGAAACTTGGTCTGATTATATGGATAAGGAAAGTTTACCGCTTAATGCAAATGCCCGAAGTTTTATCAAGTACAGAGAATTAGAAGAAATTGAAAATCAATTTAGAATTCCATCCTTAAAAACAGATACAAATTTACCTTTTCAAAAAGGTGGAACGCCAACAGCAATAAGGTATTTGAATAGTTTTTTAAACGGAAGAGTTGAAAATTACAGCAAACATATATCCAAACCAGAATTGGCAAGAAAAGGTTGCAGCCGATTGTCCCCATACATTGCTTGGGGAAATCTATCGATAAGACAAGTATATACTGCAGCTTGGGAAACTCGTGAAAAAGGAAAATACAAACGTCCAATTGATAATTTTGCAGCACGATTGCGTTGGCAAGCACATTTTATTCAGAAGTTTGAAATGGAAAGTTCTATGGAATTTATAGCCGTAAATAAAGGCTATAGAAAACTAAATCAAGGTGTTAACGAACGTTATCACAAAGCTTGGATAACAGGAAAAACTGGTGTACCATTAGTTGATGCATGCATGAGATGTTTAAACACAACTGGCTATTTAAACTTTAGAATGCGAGCTTTAGTGGTTTCTTTCTATACACATCACATGTTTCAACCATGGCAAAATTGTAGTCCGCATTTAGCACAACAATTTCTAGATTTTGAACCCGGAATTCACTATCCACAAATTCAGATGCAAGCAGGAGTTACCGGCGTAAATACCTTGCGAGTTTACAATCCTGTAAAAAATTCTTACGAACATGATGCCGACGGAACTTTCATTAAAAAATGGGTTCCAGAATTAACCAAAATTCCAGTTGAATTTATTCACGAACCTTGGAAATTAACACCAATAGAGCAAATGTTGTACGACTTCGAAATTGGAATAGACTATCCATTTCCGATTGTAAATCTTGAAGAAGCAAGACGTTTTTCAAGCGATTTCTTTTGGTCTATGCGAAAAAAGGATGAAGTAAAAAAAGACGGAAAACGCATTCTAGAAAAACATACATTGCCTAACAGAGAAGCTAGTTAAACTATATTCTTTATTTTATCAAAATTTAGTTCCTTATAATCATAAATAATAACATCTGCCAACGATTGATCCTGATTATCAACACCTTCACTTTTGTAAGCAATACAATATATTCCAGCTGAATTTGCTGCTTTTATTCCGTTAGTACTGTCTTCAATAACAATACAATTTTCAACATTAGTTTTTGCCAATTCAGCAGCTTTTAAGAAAATAGCTGGATTGGGTTTCGATTCGGGAAAATCATTACCACTCACTTTGTGTGTAAAATAGTGATTCAAATCAAATCGCTCAAAAATCTTGTTGATAATTTGCATTTCAGAGGATGAAGCTACAACCAACTGCATTCCGTTATTGTATAGATTTACAATTAAATCTTTTACGCCTGGCATCAAATTCAAATTTTCACTTTTGTCGAAAGCTTCAATGAAAAGTGTATTTTTTTGTAAAATCAAGTCCTCAATTGCGTGCGGAAGTCCAAATCTATCTTTGATTTTTTGATAAATCATTTTGTTAGAATTACCAGTAAAAGTTGAATAAATTTCATTAGTTACTTCGATATTCAAATTTTGAAACTGTGCAAAACTTACTTCATGATGCAAAGGTTCGCTGTTGACTAACACACCATCCATATCGAAAATTACGGTTTTAATCATGGGATTATTTTATTTTAAATTTTTAATTTTTTTGGATGACAATTCGTTGAAATGATTGATAATCAATTGAGCTTTCGATAAATCTTGCAGTTTAGAATGTTCGCTATTGTAACCAATACAAAAAATGCCGGCAGCAACCGAAGCTTCAAC
This sequence comes from Flavobacterium sp., assembly GCF_043778725.1. GTDB lineage: Bacteria > Bacteroidota > Bacteroidia > Flavobacteriales > Flavobacteriaceae > Flavobacterium. The sequence continues at coordinate 4,817 of NZ_JAYWFT010000057.1, forward strand.
TCCGTTAGAAGAATCTTCTATAACGATACATTCATTTATTGGTGCTTTTGATAAAGAAGCAGCATGTTCAAAAATTGCAGGATGTGGTTTTGACTTGGGGAAATCTTCACCACTAACAATATCAGTGAAATATTGATTCAATTGAAAACGTTTAAAAACTCTGTCAATAGTAACTTTTGAAGCTGAAGAAGCAAGAATTAACTGAATTCCATTATGATGTAAATCCTTAATTAATTCTTCTACACCTTCCAGTAAATACAAATCGGTCTTGGTATCGAAAGCATCATTAAAAAGTGTTCTTTTTCTTTGAATTAAATCTTCAACCTCATACGGTAAAGTAAAAAGTTCTTTCAATTTTTGAAAAACGTTTCGTGTTGAGTTTCCTGTTAACGAAGCAAAAAGTGGCTCAGTAACCGAAATATTTAATTCCTCAAAATGCTTAAAATAGGCATAACGATGCACAGGTTCGGTATCTACAATTACGCCATCCATATCGAAAATTACAGTATGTATCATTTTTTTGTTTTTTTTCATTTCAACGAAAAATATATCACTTAACGTTTAGAAACTAGTGTTAAATAATGTGATTTCTCTTACGTACAAATGACAACATTGTGGTATTACATTTCTTTTTTTATTATATAACGAATTACAGTTTCAGCCATATACAACCCAAAAAGTCCTGGCATATAACTGTTTGTGCCATAAAATGATTTTTTATAATTAGAACCATCGGTCATCTTCAAGCTGCTTTCGTCCTGAATTTCTGATGAGAAAACCACTTTTAATTTATCTATTTTAAACTCTTTTAATCGTCTTCTGATGGTTTTGGCAAACATGCAATTTACGGTGTTTGTGATGTCGGCAACTTTCACTTTTGCTGCTTCCATTTTTCCACCTGCGCCCATGCTTGAGATGATTTTTACACGTTTGCGTTTGGCGCCAATTATCAAATTAAGTTTGGGAGTTACGCTGTCGATGCAATCTAAAACGTAATCATATTTTTCCTCAACAATTTCAAAAGCGCGTTCTGGAGATAAAA
>NZ_JAYWFT010000058.1:0-2197 GCF_043778725.1 Flavobacterium sp.
AAAAAATATATCATGAAAAAATTATTACTTTTATTATTATTGACTTTTAATGTAGTGAGTTATTCGCAGTTTACTCAAAATTTTGATGCTGGTACAACCGCACCTGCTGGATGGACAGTTTTAAATGCTGGAGGAGCAAGCACATTTATTTTTGGAGCAGGAGCACCAGGTTCAGCGTTTTCTGCACCAAATGCGGCACAAATAAATTATGATGCTATTGCACACAACGACTATTTAGTAACACCACAAATCACTGTTACTGCTGGAGTTTCAGACCGATTAACTTATTATGTAAAGAATCAAGACCCGGCTTTTGTAGAACAATATGCTGTAAAACTATCTACAACAACTGCAGTTGCAGCAAGTTTTACAACTATTTTGAGAGCGGTAGGAAATGCTCCTAATACATGGACGCAAGTTATCATTGATTTAACACCATACATTGGTCAACAAGTATTTGTTGGATTCCAAGCTGTTTCTACTGATAAATTTAGGCTTTTGTTCGATAATATAAATAATGACAGTCCGCCATCATGTGAAGCACCTTCAATTGGCTCTGCTGTAGTTAATTCAACAACATCTGCAACTTTAAATTGGACTTCTACAGTTGCAGATGTTGAAGTCTTAGTTCAAGCACAAGGCGCAGGAGTGCCTTCAAATATAGATAATACAGGAACAAATGTAAATGGAAGTACTTTAACTGTAAGCACTTTAACAGCAAGTACAAACTATGAGTTTTACGTAAGAAGTGAATGTACTGCTGCTTTTGAATATAGCACTTGGTCAGGTCCTTATTTGTTTAATACATTTCCGGCACCAAATTGTCCAAATATGTTAACACCAACCAATAACAATACTAACGTTGCGTTGGCAAATAGTTATTCAGTTTCTATGACTTGGTCAGCAGCATCAACAGGTTCTCCAAATGCCGGATATAATATATATTTAGGCGCTTCAGCGACTACACTAGTAAAATTAAATGCTACAGTTTTTGCAGGAACAACAGTAAATATTACTGGAATGGAATTTAACACTGTTTATTTTTACCAAATTAGAGCAGTTAGTAGTAATGGTACCGAATCAACAAATTGTACAACATTCACATTTACAACTGAAGATCCCTTTGCACCATATTGTTCACCTAATAGATATGCACAAGCAGCAGAGCCTATAACTTCTGTAAATTTTGCGGGAATAAATCAAACATCTCCAAACGCGCTTGCAACTGCTATTACACATGAAAATTACACTTCGGTTACTGGTCAAGTTACAACTGGAACTTCTTATCCAATAACTCTTAAAGGTAATACTGATGGTGCGAATATTAACAGATTTATTGTATTTATAGATTGGGATCAAAACGAAGTTCTTAACGATGCTGGAGAAGTTTACTTTAGCGGAACTACTGATATGAACATTGTAAGTTCAACAGGAGTGGATACGGTAGAAGCAGTTGGTAGTATTTTAGTACCAGCAACAGCACTGTCAGGTACAACTAGAATGAGAATTAAAAAGATTTTTGGAACTACCAATTTCACAAATCCTTGCTTAGGAGCAGACTATGGTCAAACTGAAGATTATTCTATCAATGTAACTAATTTATCAACATCTACTTTTGACAATGCAAGTTTCTCAGCACAACCAAACCCCGTAAAAGATATTTTAAACTTGTCTTATAACAAAAACATTACTAGTGTTGCTGTTTACAACTTGCTAGGTCAAGTAGTTATCAATAGAGCTGTACACAATACAGAATCAAAAATTGATATGTCTGAGTTAACATCTGGTGCTTATATGGTAAAAGTTACCGCTGACAATCAAGTAAAAACTATTAAAGTTATTAAGGAATAATCTTTATAAAATAATTAAAAAGCCATTTACAGTTTGTTGTAAATGGCTTTTTTTATAAAAAAAATATTAAGTAAATTAGCAAACTAGAACAAATAAAATATTTTAATTAATTTTATTTGTAATCAAAAAAAACATGAATTTATCCCAACAACAATGGACAGAACAATTAAAAAATGATAATAATGCAATTGTTATAGATGTTCGCACACCAGAAGAATTTGAAGATGGTTATATAGTAAATGCCATCAACATCGATATTTTTAAAGGTCAAGGTTTTATATATTTGATAGAAAAGCTGGACCAATCAAAGAATTATTATGTTTATTGCAAAGCGGGTTCTCGCAGC
>NZ_JAYWFT010000059.1:0-14854 GCF_043778725.1 Flavobacterium sp.
AAAATAGTTTCTGATAAAAATGGCACAATTGTATCTATTGAAATAAAAAAACAACTATGAAAATTCTAATTGCAGACGATCATCCATTTACACTTCAAGGCACAAAAAGCTTTGTAGAATCGTATGGATACAACGTTATCGATACTTGTTCTAACGGAATTTCGGCTCTCAATTCTATACAGTTGCACACACCAGATATTGCAATTTTAGACATTAATATGCCCGGATTAGACGGATTGGATGTTGCTAAAAAAGTGTTTGAAAACAAATTAAGAACAAAAGTAGTCTTGTTGACAATGCACAAAGAAATGACCATTTATAAAAAAGCAAAAGAATATGAAATTTATGGTTACATACTAAAAGAATATGCCCACACCGAACTAGAGAAATGCTTGCTTGAAGTTAAAAAAGGAAATCGCTATGTCAGTGCGCATTTAAACGATGACTTAATTTTTGATGCTGACAGCACTAATCATGGACTTTCTAGTTTAACATTGAGCGAAAAAAAAATAATAGAACTTATAGCAAAGCAAAAAACCAGCAAGCAAATAGCCGATCTTTTATTCCTTTCTGAAAGAACTATTGAAGGCCATCGCACCAACATTATTTCAAAACTTGGATTGCCAAAAGAAAAAAATATTTTATTAATTTGGGCATTGCAAAACCTAAAAGTCAAATAGATTTTTAAACCTAAAATTAAAATTTGTATTTTTGAGCTAATGAAATTAATACTCGAAAATATCGCCAAGCACGTTTCTTTAACTCCTGATGAAGAACAATTGTTTTTGTCTAAAACAGAAACTAGAGACTATAAAGCCAAAACTATCTTATTAAGTTCGGGCGAAATTTCTAAAAGCACCTATTTCGTCAATTCTGGTATTTTGCGAAGTTTCAATATCAACGATAATATTATTGAACACGTATTACATTTTGCCTGTCATGGTTGGTGGATTGGTGATATGTACAGCTACATTTCGGGCAAACCTGGAAATTTGTTTATTGAAGTTCTTGAAGATGCCCAAGTAGTAATTATCAGTAGAGAAAACCAACAAAAACTGTACGAAGAAATTCCAAAACTAGAGCGTTTTTTCAGGATTCTATCCGAAAATTCACTCGTTGCACATCAAGAACGATTGATGGATAGTTTAAGCCTTTCGGCCGAAGAACGGTTTGAGAAATTCTGCCACAAATACCCAACACTTATCAATCATATTCCTCAAAAACAAATTGCTTCTTATATTGGCGTTACTCCAGAATTTTTTAGTAAAATGAAAAGCAAAATATTGAGAAAGTAAAAAAAATCATCTAAATGAGGAAAACCGTAAAATATATTGTTTTACGGTTTTTATCTTTGTTGATAATCACGTAAAACTACGTGGTTGTAACTTGCCTGAATGAATTATATTTGGTAGGTTTGAAAAACAATCTTAATTCTAGCTATGTCTTTATTTCAAAATACTGTTGTTAAAAAATATTCTAACACGCTCAACAAACTTATTCTTGACCAAAAGTGGCACTTGTTTACAACAATATTCCATAATTCTATTAAGCAACAGAATATCCGCAACAGCAAAGAAGAGCAATACCAAGCGATTTTCTTAAACGATTTGTTTGTGCAAGTGCTTGGTTATACGCAACATCCAAACACCAATTATAATTTAATTACCGAACAGAAAAACGAAACCAACAGTAAGAAAGCCGATGGTGCGATAATCTTAAACGAAAATGTGCATGCTGTAATTGAACTTAAAGGAACCGAAACTACCGACTTATCCAAAATAGAAACTCAGGCATTTGGCTATAAAAACAACCAGAAAGAGTGCAGTTATGTAATCATTTCCAACTTTGAAAAACTTCGCTTTTATATTGATAATGCAACCGAGTTTGTAGAATTTAATTTATTTACGCTATCACGCGAAGAATTTAATTTACTCTTCCTCTGTCTTTCGCTGGAAAGCATGCAAACCGATTTGCCTAAGAAAATAAAATACGAAAGTGTTTCTAACGAAGACAAGATTACCAAAGAATTGTACAAAGACTACTCGGCGTTTCGTAAAGAATTGTTTACCGATATTGTACAACTCAATCCGCAATACAACCAACTGGAATTGTTTAAGAAAACCCAAAAACTACTCGATAGATTTTTGTTTATTTTCTTTGCCGAAGACCGACAATTGTTACCCACCAATTTAATATTTAGCATCAATCTCGAATGGCAGAAACTCCGTGAAGCACGTATTCCTATTTCGTTGTACGATAGATACAAAATGTATTTTAATGATTTGAATACAGGTGCAAGAGTAAGTTTGCCTGCTTTTGGAAAACACACCAACGAAATTGTAACAGCACAATATGATATTTATGCCTACAATGGTGGCTTGTTTCAACCCGATGATTTGTTGGATAACATTACTATAAACGACGATTTACTTTTTAAACATACTAAAAAACTTAGCGATTACGATTTTGAAAGTGAAGTTGACGTAAACATTCTTGGGCATATTTTTGAAAATTCATTGAACGAAATAGACGAAATTACTAATGCCATTGAAGGACAAGAAGTTGATAAAACCAAAACCAAACGCAAGAAAGACGGCGTTTTTTATACACCCAAATACATTACCAAATACATAGTTGACAACACCATTGGCAAACTATGCGAAGAAAAGAAACTAGAAATTGAGTTGGATGAAACCAAATATTCTACTGACAAAAAAATAACGGTTGTAACTAAAAAGAAACTAAAAGAAACCTTAGACAGTTACCGCAACTGGTTGTTGCAACTAACCATTGTAGATCCAGCTTGTGGTAGTGGCGCGTTCTTGAACCAAGCCTTAGAGTTTTTAATTGCCGAGCATAAATATGTAGATGAACTGCAAGCCAAACTGTTTGGTGACGCATTGGTATTGAGTGATGTAGAAGGAAGCATTTTAGAAAACAACCTTTTTGGAGTTGACCTCAACGAAGAAAGTGTAGAAATTGCCAAACTCTCGTTATGGTTACGCACCGCACAACGCAATAGAAAATTAAACAGCCTCAACAACAATATAAAATGTGGTAATTCATTAATTGATGATGCTGCCATTGCTGGCGACAAAGCGTTTAACTGGCAAAACGAATTTCCTAAAGTTTTTGCGAATGGTGGTTTTGATGTTGTGATTGGGAATCCGCCTTATGGAGCGAAATTGAATGAAATTGATATTAATTTTTTCAGGAATAACTATAATTCTGTCATAGGACACTCAGAAGTTTATTATATTTTTTCAGAAAAAGCGATAAAACATCTTACTAAAAACAACGGATATATTGGCTATATCATACCAAATGCCTGGTTATCGAATAAATATGCTAAAAAATTAAGAGAATTATTTATTAACGAAACTTCTATTGAAATATTAATAAATTTCAATAGAAAAATAATTTTTGAAGATGCTAATGTTGAAACTTCAATTTTCATTTTAAGAAACAAAATTGCAGAAAAAAATCATTCAGTAATTGTAGGTCAAGATTTAGAAATGCATTATCCATTTAAACAGTATGAGTGGCTAAATAATTCTAATGCTTTAATATCTTTTGCCTCAGATAATAAAATTGATTTTATTCTTAAAAAAATGAATTTATCTGAATATAGATTTTCAGAAATATTAGATATATCTAATGGTTTTAAGCCATATCAAGCAGGTTATGGAATTAATTTAGTTGGAAAACCCTTATTAGTTGAAGATGTAAACAACAAAATATATCATTCAAATATTAAAATTAATGACAATTTCAAAAAAGAAATTAAAGGTAAAGGAATAAAGAGATATTCATTTAATTGGGAAGAAAGCTATATTAATTGGGGTAAATGGCTAATGTCGCCAAAAAGCCAATATTATTATGAACAACCTAAAATATTAGTAAGACAAGTAATTAGTGACTATCTATTTGCTTTTCTTGATACGGAGAAGTTTTATGCAGACCAAACATTATATGTTTGTACAAATTATAAAGATAAAAATGAAAGTTTAGAATATTATACTGGATTATTAAATAGTAAATTATATGGTTTTTATTTCAGAAAATTTTATTCTGAAGAAGATGATTTATTTCCTAAAATAAAAGTTAATGAACTGAAAAATTTGCCGATAAAATCAATTTCAAAAGAAGATCAACAACCCTTCATAGAAAAATCAGATTTAATGTTAACATTAAATAAAGAATTACAAGAAGTAAGTTCCAAATTCAGCAAGTATTTTACTGGTCAGTTTAAAATAGAAAAGCTTAGTGGTAAGTTAGAAAAATGGTATGGTTTATCGTTTGAGGATTTTATAAAAGAAATCAACAAAGCCATAAAAACCCAAAAAGGCACACCACTTACTAAAAAAGAGGAGTTTGACTGGATCGATTTATTTGAAGAAAATAAAGCTAAAGCTAATAAGTTGCAAAATGAAATTGCTGTTACTGATAAAGCTATTGATGCAATGGTTTATGAACTTTATGGGTTGAGTGAGGAAGAGATTGGGATTGTTGAGAATAGTTAAATTAAAACCAACCAATTAAATAAATAAATATAAAATGAGTAAAACTATTACATTTAGTGAGTATAGGTACCATCTTTTACCATTAGAAACAGAACAAACAGCATTAGAATTACATGGCCCAAAGCCGTCATTTGATGAACTTAAAGAAAAGAAAAATGAAATTTTTGAAGAAATCATTAATTCATTAAAAGACACAAAAAGAGAAAAAAATTTATTTAAGCTAATAGATAGCACTGATAATATTTATTTGTTTAAAGTTTCAAATAAAAAATTTGGTAAAATTGTTGAAGATTTTACTGAAAAGGAAGTAAAAACAGAGCCTTATGTTTATTTAATTATCAATAATGACCCTGATATTCAAAAAATATACATTAGTGAAGATATAGAAGTATTTACATCTGTCAATGCAACAAAAAATGTACTTATCACAATTTTTAAAAAATACCTTCATTTAAAATATTTAAATATTGAAACAAATGAGGTTTTTGATAAAAAAACATTTTGGACTTTAGTTAAAAGACATCAAGGTCAAATTACTTATATAAATATAGAAATCATAAAGCCAAATCTAGCAAGTATATCGAAATCATTACCTGATGCTTTTAAAAAATTTGCAGAAAACACCAATGCTCATAGAAGCAATATTTTATTAAAAGCACCAGAAAATGGTAAATTGGAAAAAATTAATGAATCAAATAAGGAATTAGAAGGACTTGTTGATTATTCTTCTAAAGGAGGTGGAGAAATAAAACTAAAGGTAAAAGGTATTTCTAAACAATTAAAAACAAGTGATAATATTAAAAAAATTGATATTGACCAAGTTTATTTAGAAGGATCTCATGACCAAGTTTTAAAAATGTATAAAGAAATAATCAAAAATTGAATACTATAAAAAACATATCTTTTTTCTTGATGATGTCCGTTGTTCTTAACGTTCTCAGTAAATATTTAGAATCAAATTTTCTATTAGATTTTCTTTGTGCTAATTTGATAATTATTCTTTTAACTTTATTAGCAATAAATACTGCTACAACAGGATTATTATCAATTAAGATGGCAGAGTTAACTACTAAATTTAAAGAATTAAATTTTGATGCAACATATAAAGAAATGAAATTTTCTTTAAAAGAGCAGATATTTCTAATTTGTCTTTCAATAATAATTTTAATAATTAACGGTAGTAAAATTCTTTTATTTGAATACAAAGATTTGATTGTTTGCACATTGTTAACTACTGTGTTTTTATATGCAATCGACATTTTAAGAGACACTGGAGTTTCTGTATTTGATTTGTTAGAATTATCAAACAAATTTGAAAAAAAATAATTTACAATAATGAAAAAATACTACTTACACAACGGTTCAGAAAACATTGGACCATTTGATATTGAAGAATTAAAAGAAAAGAAAATAACTCGTGATACGCCTATTTGGTGCGAAGGCATGAGCGATTGGAAGAACGTAAGTGAAGTGGAAGAATTAAGTAGCGTTCTTGCTGCTATTCCTCCACCAATAAAAAAAATAGTTCAAGAAGCTCCAAGAAAAAGAGTAGTTGAAGATGAGCCTAAAAAAAGGTCGTTTACAAGTTTATTAAAAAAAATAGCAATTGTCTTTTTAGTAATAGTTGGACTATTTTCTATAATAAGCATTGTTGTCGCTCAAAATGATTCGTCTGCAAAAGGTTTTATGGAAGAGAGCTTATCTCCTGAAGAAATGGAAGCAACCTATCCAACAAATTATTTAACAGCTGGTGGAAATTATCATAAAAATTTTTTAGGAACAAAACTTGTAATTGATGGATATATTGATAATAAAGCAACAATTACAGCCTATAAAGATGTTACTATTGAAGTAATATTTTATGATAATTCAAAAACTGAATTAAATAGAGAAAGCTTTACAGTAAATGACTTTATCTCAGCTAACAGTCGAAAAGAATTTAAACATAAAATAAATAATTATTCAAATGTTGAAACTATTGGTTGGGAAGTTAGCAATGCTGTGCCTAATAGATAATTTTAAACAAATAACTATTTCATCGAAAATTGCTTTTTATGTTAGTATGTTTTAAAAAATTAAAAACACAAGTAAACACTATCGTCACTTCGAGTGATTTTGTGTTTTAAAAACGTTAGTTTTTGAAATATAAAATTGTATCGAGAACTACTGGAAAAATGATTATTTCGTTACTACACTTCTCGATACATTTTTTACAAAATAGCCAAACGCAATTTTAGAAAAAACACTCGAAGTGACGGTGGTCGTAAAAAAATCAACTTTTTGAATTCGTTATGAAAAAAAAATCTAACAAAACAACTTCCAATTCGTTTTCTAAACCGGCGTAGTTTCTGGCTGAACTAAAACAATAATCCTCAGGATAAGCAACCGTTTTATCTTTAACAGGATTGGCGTGTATGTAATCCACTTTTTGTTTTATAAATGTGTTGCTATAAATTAGTTCTGCGTGATAGCCGTCTTGCCCTACTTTGTATTGTTGTTCTCTTTTTAAATGTTAGCAAGCTTTACTAAAACAATCTAACATCCATTCTCTTCTACTCTCAGGTTCATCAAGTATAGTTTTTATATTTTTTTTGGATAGTAATTATTTAAAAACGAAATTCCAGAAGAAGCTATTTCCAAAATAAATGCTTTAGAGAAAAATCATAATACCAAATTAAGTGGTTTGAAAATTATGGCGCCAAGTAAAGCTTTTAATTTGAAAAAATATGACGATCCGTTGTTGTTTGCTCCTATTGGTAATGATTATTACTACTTAATTCACAAATGGGGAAATGATTTGGCTTGGTATAAAAACTTCAAGTTTTACCAGTTAAAAATATAATTAACTTTATCTTATTTTGTTGGGTATTAGTTGGGTTGGAACTTATATAACGCCAGATAATGCTTTCAGTAAATCCGTAGAATTTGCGCCAATCATTATTTTCTTATTCATGTTTAAATCTATGGTTGCTACTATTGATTACTATTTCTTTATGATGGGTAAAAATTTTAATGATATGATTTGGGATAGAGTATTTAACGAGAACTAGGATATATGTTTATAAAATTCCATTTAGAATTTCTCAAATGTTTTTATAATTTGTCGAGTTTACATGTTTTTATTTATACACTCTTTGTGCGGATTTGTTTGTAAATTATGTACAAGGGACTTTTTTATAAATATTCGATAAAAAACACTTAAATGATTCCCACAAAACTCGCAAGCCATAAACGATGCTTCTTTTAAAATTAATACTCGAAGCATCTGCAAAGTATTTTGTCGGACAGCTTATTTCACCTATTTCAAAACCTTTAGCAAAAATTTGAACAGCCATTTGGTTGTCAAAAATAAAGTCTTCGCTAAAGTTGTTGTAGTCTATTTTTTCTAAAACCTCTTTGCTGTAAGCTCTAAAACCAGTATGGTATTCGCTCAATTTCTGATTGATTAGGAGGTTTTGAATGAGTGTTAATATTCTATTGGCTATGTATTTATAAATAGGCATTCCGCCTTTTAACGCACCTTTTCCTAAAATCCGACTTGCAAATACAACAGGATAAACTTCGTTGGCAATGATGCTACACATAGCGGTAATTAGTTTTGGCGTATATTGATAATCAGGATGAAGCATCACTACTATATCCGCTTTCAATTCTAAAGCTTTGTTGTAGCACGTTTTTTGATTACCACCGTATCCGCGATTTTTGTCGTGCTTGACAATATGATGGATGTTTAGTTTTTGTGCTATTTCTAAAGTGTTGTCAATGCTAGAATCATCAACCAAAATAACCTCATCTACAATATCGAATGGAATTTCGGTATAAGTTTGCTCTAGAGTTTTTTCGGCATTATAAGCTGGAAGTACTACTATTATTTTTTTGTTGTTTAGCATCTTATTGTATTAAAACTAATCTAGATATCCAATATAAACCCAATCGCCCCATTTATTTTCGCAAGTATATTTTTCAATTTTCATTACCTCTTGCAAGTATTCTTTTATGGGGAAAAAATTTATATGCATATCCAAGGTATAGTAATAATAACGTTGACAAGGCACAACGATAATTAGTTGCTTTTTTGCTACTCGTTTAAGTTCAGAGATTGCCGCAGGAAGATCTTTTAAATGTTCAAGTAAGTGATGACAGGTAACAATGTCAAAAGATTTTTCTGCAAAAGGAAGTTTTTCTATTCTTCCTTGCACATAAGTAGCTGTTGTTAAAGCTACCGAATCGTGCATATCAAAGCCTGTGAGGTTTAAGTTTGTAATTTCACCTAATTTGTTTAACCAATATCCTCTACCACAACCAACATCTAACAAGTTAGTAGCTTCAGAAGAAATATTTTTAAGCATATAATTAATACTGAGCTGATTTAGATCTGTAGGCCTATCGGTTCCCATACAATCTAGTTGTCTATAGGCTTCTGCATATTCCTGATCGTTCATTAAATATACAAGTTGTTTAAACTCCATGTATAGCTTAATTTTTTTTCCTTTAAAAAAGATGAAAAAAAATAGATACATAAACCATTTACTATCCCTTAAAATAGGTGGTACAAATTCGTCAATAATATATCGAATGCTATTGGTTATAGTCCTGTTCATTTTGTTTTGATGTCTTTAATTTTTCTTATACTAAGTATTGTAATACCTATTAAAACGGATAGTATTGAAATAGCAAATCCTATACTTTTATATGGAGGTAAAAATGTCATTTCAAATTTATGATTTCCCATATTAAGATACACTGCTGTTAGTCCGTGAAAAACTTTATATTTAATCGTTTCATGTCCATTGACATTGATTTTCCAGCCGTCATCGAAAGGAATTGAAAGAAAAAGTAGTGAGGGTTGGTCAATTTTTATGCTACCCATTATTTCATTTTCCTTAAAAGAACTAATCAATAATTGTTTAGGAATACTATCATTTGAAACTGGTTTATAATAGGACTTTAACTCCGTTAGCTTTTTTATATCTTTTTCTTCGACAACTATTGACTTGTTTACTATTTTGTGCTTTTGACTTAAAGTTAGTTTATCAAACTCTTTTTCAGTGATATAATTTGTAAATGCAAAACCTAAAGACCTATGGTTTTTTAATTTATACAAGGAATAACCATTTATCGATTTTAAAAATTCAAATTCGCCTTGATTCTTTTTTAGGCTATCTTGATTAGAAATGAAATATTTTACCCCACACAATTGCATGGCTTTAGGTATTTCTCGAATTCCTCTCACATATCTCGATCCGATTTCATCTTTATAATTAAGAGTATCTATACTTTTTAGGAATGCTATGTAATTAGAATTATGAAAAGCCCAGTATCCTGAACTCCCATAAAAACCTTGAATTTGCGCTTCATTATAGCTATAAACTCTTGAATTTCCAGAGAAAAAATCTTTTTCCACTCTAAAAAATGAAGAATCTTTTTGTTTGATATCTTTGATAATACTTTTAGTAACATCAAAAAAGCCTTTCCCTACTTTCACATCATCTTTTGTAACAAGCAATCTATCTTGTAGGGTCGGAGTTGCAAAAATGAAAATCTCCAAAACAATAAATCCTACTAATAGATGTGGGAAATAATTAATCAAGCGTTTTTTACCAAAAAAATAAAGCAAGGTAAAATAAGCGATTAGGAAAGAAATCACAATAAAGACACTCGGAGAAGCGTCTATCGCTATTTGGCTTTTCAGTGCAAATAATAGTGTAAGAAAACCAACAATTGTTAAAAGAAGTGTTTTAAAATAAACCTTCCCTTGCTTGATTACAAAGTCAAAAGACATTGTGGCGAAGTAAATAAAGACAATGGTTGCTAACATTCCAATCATTCTGTAATAGTTGCCTGTAAATAACCAGAGCGCATGTCGAAAAAGTGGCACTGCAATTATTACTATGAAAAAGAATAAAATCCCTCCATAAATCAGTCGTTTTCGCCTATCAACAAAATGAAAAAGTTGCGGAATAAGCAAAAGAACCACCAAACCTGAATATAAAAATGGTGCTTCAAAATAGTTGTACCAACCCTGGTAATTTTCAGCAATTCCTTGTAAGTTATTCGAAAAAAGTCGTAAAAAAGAAGTGCCGAGCTCTGGTTTTTCAGCGAATTGAAGTGGCGTTTGCTTCAATTTATCCATAAGTGGATACATGCCTTTACCCCTTGGGCTGTTGAGCATCTGATGAAGATTACTTAAAAGTATGAAGCTTGCAAGTCCTAGGCCTAACAAACCTGCAAAGCCGAGTTTTGCTAATTGCTGTAATCTTAATTTTAGAGATTTGTTGGAATCATAATTAACAAGAAGATAAATTACCGCTAAAAGGAATGCAAAATAAAGTATTATGGAAGTATACGCCATTCCAATCAGTGCAGTTGTGATCGTAAGGAGGTAGACTTTTTTGTTTTCTTGAAAATAATGAAGGGATAGAAGAAACAAAGCAAAAAGCATCATATCGTTAGAAAACTGTACTAAGTACCAGGTACTGCAACCAATCATATAGCCACTAAAAGCAAACAAAACACTTCCAATCCCAGCTGCCAAAACATGGATTCCTTTTTTTCTAAAAAAGACAAACAAGAAAAAGCCAGCAAGAAAAGTATAAATCAACTGCATCCAAATAAAAGCACTTGCAATGTCATTTTTAAAGAATAAATAGGTTACAGTTAGAGCAATGGGCTCTATGGAAAACGGATATTTATTCTCTCCTAATGCTGTATTAAAACTAAAACTAGGAAGATGCCCATTTTTAAGGGCTTCCATTTTTGAATATAATTCTGGGTAACCAACATTATAAATATCGTCACCTAAATCTTTGTACAAAAAATAATATTCACCAAAAATAAAATCTTTGTACAGCAATAACTCTAGTACTAATAAAATAACACTAAAATAGAGTAGGCTTTTCTTAAACGAAAGATCTTTCATATGTTTTTAATTACGATAAGCATTTGGATTCAAATTCAGTACTTCTTTCTTATATTCGTTTGCCTTATCCATCTTGCCTTGTATGGTATAATTTTTATAAATTAAATCCAAAGTACGAATCATGGCGTCTTTTTTAGTGACGTCATTATCATCTAACTTTTTCTCTTCTTTGTAAACGTCCAAGAGCATTTTCTCGGCCAATGGCAATAAGTTACGCTTGGTTGCATTAGCAAACGCATATTGCTGATAAGCAACAGCCAAGTTTTGTTTTGTATCTCTGTCATTTGATCGGAGCGAAACACTTTTTAAACAGTTTTCAATTGTTTTTTCGTAATCATTAATCATCGAATAGGCTGTTCCTAGTAAGAGATAAATTTCCGCATTTTTTGGACTCAATGCTTTAGCTTTTTCTAAAGAGGCGATAGCACCGGGAATATCTCCTAGTTTTTGTCCGATCAATTTACCTATATCCATCAAGCAGATGGCTTTGTATTTAACAATTGTAGAGTCCATTCTTCTTCCTCGATAGTAATACGCTTGGTCATAAGCAGCTAAGGCCGTGTGTAAATAAGTTAAATTTACTTTGGGCTCATTATCTTCGATTTGCCCTAAAAAGTGCTGTCCATTGGCCATTTGCAACCAAGCGGCATTACTCATAGGGTGTACCTCGAGGGACTTTTTTAATAGAGGGATTGCCCCTTTCACCAATTCCATGCGCTCATATTGGTTTTCTTTTAAAGCCTCTAATTTTTCTTCTAAAGTCCAATCTTCAATTTCTTTTTCTTTTACTGATTGCATTGTAATGGCTTTATTTATCATTTCCCCAGCTAAATCGGTTTGGATTTTACCACTGTTTTTCGAAACTAAGACGTCTTTTGAAAATAAAGTGAAGTTATCTTTCCAGTCAAAATTTCTATTGATGGTAAGTCCTGAAAAAACAAGTACAACAACTACCGCACTTTTGTAAATTGCACTGAAACCGTTAATCTCATTCGGCTTGCTCCATTTTGAACCTAATTGATACACTAAGTAAACTACAATCAAACAAAAACCAAGTGAAGGCATAAACATAAAACGTTCCGCCATATTGGTACCTATTGGAAAGAATAAATTAGATACAATTGAAAAAGTAATGAAATAGTACAAAATGCCAAACGCAATACTATTTCGTTTATGGATATGAAAGAGGGCCCAAATAAAAAGGAATAAATGTAACAACACAGAAAACAATACACTGATGTCTGAAAATGATTTTATTTCAATATGCCTTGGGTAATAATCGGTTGTTAAAGGATAAGGAGCTACCAACAATTTCAAGTAAACAGTATACGTATAAAAATTTGTTGCCAATTTGTTGCTGTACGGCATTTGGGTAAAGGTGTTGGCATTAGGCTCCACAAGTTTTTTTATAGATGACCCTTCAATCAATGGTTCGTATTTCGATTGAGGATCTAATACTAGAAAAGGATCGTTCATCAATTCTTCTGCAATTTCACCCTTATTAGGCTGATGTAATACGGCATTGCGAATACCTAGAAAGAGAACCAAAGGCAGCAACAAAGGGACTGTTAGTTTAAAAATGGTTTTAAGTGACACTTCTGAAAAAAACCACAGCGCAATTGGAATTACAGCTATGAAAGTAACTGCAGATTCTTTGGCCATTAAGGCTGCGAAAAAAGATGCGACCGCGCCCAGTTGCCATTTTAGTTTCGATGTACCCTCATTACTTTCATTTTTTATTTCTACTAGTTTTAGCACACAATACAAACTTGCTAACGCTCCTAATAAAGCCAAAATTTCATCTAAGCCTTTCACATTTGCAACAGCCTCAGTATGTAAAGGATGCACCGCGAAAAGCAATGTTGTACCTAACGCAATAAAATTTTTTTTGAAAACATTTTCCTTGCTTTTTATCGAAAATAGTAGCAACAAAGTTCTATATAAAACCAAGCAAAGCAAACCATACCAAAGGATATTAAAAAAATGAAGGATATTTGCAAACCACGTTTTTTCTGAAAGATCCTTTATTTTATACCCTTCCTTATCTTTTTCAATTTTTTGATTTTCGTCTTTTTTGGTAGGAGCAAACACTTCTGCCTGAGCGGCAAACACTATAGGCGTTAGTGGTCGGTACCTGCCTCCAGCAACCGCATTGATGTCATTTCCATAAAAGCCAGCAAAGGCATCTTTGCTCAAAATATCAGGAATGCCCGAAACGCCTTTTTTTACAAAACTATTGTGTTGCACAATGACACTGTCATCTATAGCCCATTTATTAGGAATAGTATTGGCATAAATCAAGACAGCAAGGACAAAAATGAACCACTGTGCTTTTTTGGGGTGTAGAAAAAACTGTTTCATAACTTGCAAAATTAAAACAAATAGGCCGACCACAACAGCCAGCCTATTTAATATTATTGTTTTGACTAATTGGTTCTAATTTAGCTTGACTACGGTAACCTTGGTACTGCCATTGGTCGTAAAATCAGCTCCTATAACATTTGATGCACTCAAAGCTCTAATTTTAAAAAATTCGCCAGCGGTCATATACACTACCGAAGTCAGTTGCCCTCTATATTTATGAGGAGTCTGTGCATTATTATTAGTAACAGATGTTCCATAAAAATTGGATGCACCATTACCCGTGTTATTCATTTCAATCATCGGCATAGGAGGTGTATTATTCGTTCCCCCCATTAGTTGTACTTGTATCAAATAAGTACCTGCACCTGTTGCACCTACAGTAAAAGTATTGGTATTTGTCCATGTATTTCCGCCCGTAAGCGTAGCACCTGTACCATTAGCACTTTCAAAATTAACAACATCAGCAGCTAAAGTCAACGAGCTTGCGACTTGTGTTGTTTGACCAACAGTTTTTGTAACTACCAATTGTAAACTAGAGCCACCACCTGAAGCTGAGCCCCAACTTAGAGCACCAGCTCCATTGGTTTGTAATACCTGTCCGTTGGTACCTGTTGTTGTTGGATAAGTGTTTCCTCCTAAAGTTGCAGTTCCTGTAGCAGTAATGTTTGTAGTATTAGTAATAGCGTTACTGTTCATATTTAGTGTTGTAGTGGCGGTGTGATTCCCTAAGTTATCTGCACCAGCAGGTGTTACCCAAGCAGTATTGTAGTTTGTTCCGTCTATTTTTGCTAATACTTGGTTTGCCGCACCACCAGTTGGAACGCCTTGTCCGTTGGTTCCATTTGTACCGTTAGATCCTGCAATTCCTTGTGGACCAGTCGCGCCAGTTAAACCTTGAATTCCTTGTGGACCAGGAATTGAACTTCCAGAGGTTTTGGCATATAAAGCATAAGGCGTACTTAATAATTGTGAAACTCCAGAAATAGTATAATTTATACCTCCGGTTGGGTCGGTTTCAGTTTTTACAAAGTAAGGACCGTTTGCCCAA
>NZ_JAYWFT010000060.1:0-47088 GCF_043778725.1 Flavobacterium sp.
GCCTAATGCTGGTCAATGTGCTACAAGTTTTACTTTAAATACTACAATTATTCCTGATAGTGGTTTTACATTTACTTATAGCGTTAATGATGATTTTGATGTAGAACAAACCATAACAGTTCAAACAAATGGTGGAAGTGGTCAATTTTTATACAGTTTTAACAATGCACCATTTCAAAGTAATGCAACTTACACAACATCACTAGTGCAGCAAGTTTTAGTCAAAGTTAAGGATGTAACAGATACCGGAGATTGTTTTGTTATAGAAGAATTAGTTTTACTATGGAATTACCCCAAATTTTCACACCAAATGGTGATGGATATAACGACAATTGGAACATAACTTCTGATAAAGAAATCAAAATTGAAATTTATGATCGTTTTGGTAAAGTGCTAAAGGTTTTGAAAAATAACGAAACTTGGAACGGAACTTTCAAACAGCAACTTTTGCCAGCTTCTGATTATTGGTTTGTAATTTATTACAACGCTAAAGTTTTTCGAAGTCATTTTAGTTTGAAGCGGTAAAATAGATTAAATTTTAATTAGGATTTAAGTTTAATTTTAACTATATTTAAACTGATTATATTCTATGCCGAAACACGATAAGCATAATGAAGCGAAATCATAAAAAATAAATTTAAAACTCAAACCGAAATAATAATAATGACTAAATCAGAAACTTTAGAAAAATTAAAATCGATTGTTAAACCTTTTGTTAAGAACGAAGAAGCCTTTCAAAACATCACTGAAGAAACCGATTTCATTAATGATTTACAAATAAATTCGGCCAATTTGGTAGACATAGTTTTAGATACAGAAGAAGCTTTTGATATTGAAATTGACAATGCTTCGATGGAGAAAATGCTTACTATAAAAGCGGCTTTAGAAATAATAAACACCAAATTAACAGAAAAATAATGATTGGAAACGACATTGTAGATTTGGCTTTATCGCAAATAGAAAGCAATTGGAAACGCAAAGGTTTTATAGATAAAATTTTTACAGTACAAGAGCAATCCGCTATAAATTCTTCTGAAAATCAAGAGATTATGATTTGGAATTTATGGAGTAGGAAGGAAGCAGCTTACAAAATCTACAACCGTCAAACCGGAATTAGAAACTACAATCCCATACAATTTGAATGCTCCGATTTGGATTTAGAAATAGGAAAAGTAGTATTTGACAACAAAGTTTTTTTTACCAAAACCGAAATTACTTCGGACTATATTTATACAGAATCAGTTGTAAAAATCATTGATTTTGATAAAATTAAAACCATTGCTCGACCAGAAAATATTCAAAAGGAAGAAGGAATTCCGTATTATTTTGATGTTTTAGATTTAGTAAATAAACCACTTTCGATTACACATCATGGACGTTTTGAGAGGATTATTTCTATTTGATGAAATTATTGTGTGTTTATTTAATTTTGGAAATTGTTTTGGTTTTAAAATAACTATAGATGAAGGTACACAGTAGAAACTTCTTGATTGTCTTTTCGTTCTAGTTTATGAGTATAATTTGGAAATGGAAGCACCAAAGATTGTTCCTCTTTAAATGAATTGGATTCCTTGTTTATCCATGTTAACAGCAATCGACCAGTAGATAATTTGAATAATGGAATAGTCTCTTTTGATTTAAATACAATAGAATCTTCATTTTTAGATAACTCAGTAAATACCCATTCGTTATTTTTATCTGTAATTGTGTAGATCCATTCCTTATGTAACTGTTTAAAATAAATAGTATATACCCAAATCGTTTCCTTAACCTTTATAGTAATAGCAAACTGTTGCTTTAATGAAACGTTATTTAATTTAATTCCTATGCTTCCAACTGCATTTTTTGGTGGTGTTTCTATTGGTATATTTTGAAATTTATGTTCCTCAAGAATATTACTTTCTCTAGAGTTAGTCCAATAATAATAGGGAATTGCCAAATTAACATCGATTGGATAAGCAGTGTAATTGTAAAAGTCAACATTGTTGCATACTACCCAAAAAAATAATAGTTCAACTTGTTTGTTAATTGCTTCATAATCTTCAATATAGCAATCGATACTTCCTAATTGATTTCTAAAAAAAATGCGATTATTTTTCACAAATTCTTTGTTGGTTGTCGCCAGAATAATTGTTAAATCATTATTGAAATCAATTTTTGGGTCTTCGTTAAAATCATGACGAAGTGCTATTGAAAAAAAGTGTATCATTTGGTTTGGTTATAATGAAGTTTGATAATACAGCTGCTGTTAAAGCCAGCGGTAATTATTTTTTTATATTTCTAGTAACCAGTTGAAATATTACGCTATAAAAACTCAATAAATATTTTATACATAACGCTAACAAATAGTAATGTAGTACTTAGATCGTAATAGATTTTCAAAAAGGCATACTGTATCGAATCATGAACAAATAAACTTAGCAATAGTTTTTTATTGTATTGTCAATTAGTGCAATGCCTTCGAAAAAAAACTTAAAACTAAATGATTATTTATCACTTTACTTCAATCCCAAACGAGATTTTAGTTTAAGAAACAAAAGTGCAATGGTGTAAGCATCATCGGTTGTAGAAATTCGTTCTGTTTTGGCAATTTTAAATAAATGAGACAATTCATCCAAAGAGAAGTTTTTATCATTTATATCATGAAGTTTTTTATACATGACTTCAATATCAAGGGCTTCATTTTTTAGCCTTCCACAAGCTAATTTTTCCAAAGCTACATTGATCATCTCTACATCAAAGTTGATGCGATGCCCAACCAAAGTGGAATTACCAATAAAATTAATAAAGTTTTCTATCGCTGCTGGTTCGGCTAATTTTGGCTGATTACTTTCTAATAAAAAATCATTGGTAATGCCATTATCATGCAAATATTTGTATTGTGGAATTGCAATTTCAAAAGTATCACCTATATAAATGTTATCGTTAACAACACCAATAGCTCCAAAAGAGATTATCACATCTTTACTAGGATTTAAACCAGTAGTTTCAACGCTTACAGCCACATATCGATTTGATTTTTTATCAAATTTAGATACATAGTTCTTCCAAAATTCTGGGTGTTCTTTGCTAATATTTTTTAACCAGTCGAGCATAATTATGAAAATTGTGTCAGTTGAAACCTATCTTTTATCAATTCTTCCAAATCACGCATAGGAGCAAGGGCATTTTTTAATTTCTCTTTATCTACTTTATTCAACTCGTCCAAATTGATGTATTGTCCCGAACTATCATTTTTTAATCCTTCTAAAGTTCTAAATTTTGAAAGTACTAAAAAGGCATCAGCACAATTTAAATACACTTCAGAAAACTTAGGATCAACCATTGCTAATTGTTTATATCGTAAGTAAGTACTATTAATTCCTTTGATGTTATTGCTTAAAACCAACATTCGTGCGCCATCAATTAAAGGCATTAAAGCTCTAGTTTTAATATCAAATTTACCTTTGTTTTCGCCTTCTTCCTCAATGTTAAATTTCTTAAAAAAGTTAAGTGGAGTAGGTTTCTTTAAAGCATCGTTTCCTAAATAATCAAAGAAAAGAACATTATTTTTGGCATTTTTAAAAATGGTATCGGTAATAGCATCTTCAATTTTTTGTTCGCCAAACGCCATTTCATAATCAAAGAAAACACTACTAATTTCGTTAGAATTTTCACCTGGAGTATTCATCCAGCTGTTGTATTGTTTTGTCCAATCAGTCAGTGATTTACACCATAACATATTACTTGCCATGTGACCTTGTGGACAAAAAGAAAAACCTACTTTTTCTAATGTAGCCGTAGTCTTTTTAGCCATTTTTAAAAAGTAGTCTTTTACATCACGATACTTATCAGCAGAAACGTCTTCAAAAACCAAAATACTATCTTGATCAGTGTACAATAACTGTTCCTTTCGGCCTTGACTTCCTATACTTAACCAAGCAAATCGGGCTGGAGGCGAACCCAAATCTAGAATTGCTTGTTCGACTGCGCGTTTTACAATAGCAAGTGTAATCTCGCCGGCAATGCTATTAATGTGCGTAAGCGGAATATTTTTATTTATGGAGGATTGGACAATATCGGTTAGTTTATCACGAACCAATTTCAATTCTTTAGCCGATTGCGAACGTTTAATTTCTTTAAGCAAAACACCTGGATTGTTGGCTTGAGCAACTACTAAATCATGTTCAGAAATAATGCCTTTCACATCAGATTTATCTGTTCCGTCTTGCGTTACACAAAGATGCGTTACACCATGTTTTAACATGACCAATTGCGCTTCGGCAACAGAAATATTCTCGGCAACAGTAATAACAGGCGATGCCATTATTTTATCAATGGTATTTGACAACGGAAAACGACCAGTGGCAACTTTAGATCTAAAATCTTTATCGGTGACAATACCAACTGGATAACTTTGTTCGGTAATTAAAACACTGTCCAACATATTGTCTGTAACTAATTGTGCTGCTTCTTTAATAGTAATTTCAGTACTAATTTTTAAAGGAGTTTTATTGTAGGATAGCGATTGAAAATAAAGCATATCAGATTGATTGTCTGAAAAACCTACGTTATCCGAAATTAATCCATGATTTTGACTGTCAGAATTACTTTTGGTATTTGCAGCAAAACTTTCTAATAAGAAATTTAAAACTTCAGAATTTTGAGCAACAAAGGGTTTAAAAGTGGCAATAGGAATGGCGTAAACAATAGATTCTTCGCGTGCTTTTGCATTCATTTGATAATTGTTTTTCGCAAAAAACGGACGCAATCCAAAGATATCGCCAGCATAACATTTATTTAAAAGCGATTCTTCTGCATCAGAAATAACCGTCAAATGAATTACGCCAGAGGCAACAACATAAAAACAATCGTGCAAAACATCATTTATTTGAAACAATGACTTGTGCTTTTCTAGATTGATTACACGAATTGTATTGGCAATTTTAATTAAATCCTCGTAAGGTAAATAATTGAATGGCTCATACTCTTTAAGAAAATCGGCTACACGCTGTGAAATCGCATTACTCATAATCAAACATATTTTTATAAAAATAGAAAAAAACACTGAAAGTGCAAAAGTAATAAAGATATAAATTGAAATTGAATTAAAAATGTCGTTTTATAGCTATGTCAATTCATAAATTATTTAATTTTACAATTCAAATAGTTAGTATGATAACAAGAAATAACAATAAAAATTATTTAGTAATAGTTTGTTTTCTAGTATGTTGGACTACAATTGTAAGTCAATTTATACTAATAATTCAAAATAGAGTAGTGTCAATAGCCGAAACGCTGGCTAGATTTTTCACTTTTTTTACTATTCTTACTAATATTATAGTAGCTATAACATTTACAGTCATTTGGCTTCAACCAAAAAGCAGAATAAATTTCTTTTTAAAACCTAATACTCAAACGGCAATTGCAGTATATATTTTTGTAGTAGGTTTTATTTACAACACAATTCTCAGATTTATTTGGCAACCACAAGGAATTCAGAAAATAATTGACGAAATGTTGCATTTAATTATTCCCACAGTTTATATTTTATACTGGTATTTTGAAGTTAAAAAAACAGCGATTATTTGGAGAAATATTTTAGGCTGGTTGATTTATCCAATACTTTATTTGATTGTAATTATGATTAGAGGAACTTATTCTAATTATTATCCGTATCCCTTTGTGAATGTTTCAGAACTTGGATTAGTAAAAGTTGCTATAAATTCTGTTTATCTAACAATTTTTTTCGGAACAATGTCGGTAGTTTTTGTTGGAATAGCGAAGTATATTAGCAGCAATAAGAAATAGTTCATACAAAAAAGGTTTGATTATTAAATATTCTATTTTACATAATATAAATTATAGTTCAAAATAATGATAATAAGAAGAGATGCTTTTTAGCAATTAATCAGCTTCATTCATAACTTTTATTCGGTATATTCTTCCAATAGCGATTGTAAGTTTTAAAGAATAATCTTCAATTAACCAGCTTCTATAGTTTTTAGTAACGTTTCCTAAGCAAACACAATATTGACGAATTCTATATTCGATATCGTCGTTCAATTCTTTAGATAATTTTCGGGCGTCAATTAATTCTTCGGTATTTTCAACACACATTGTTGCATGTTGTTCTAACGATTTTTCTAAAATTGATTTGGCTTTCAAATTGTTTTTGACTGTAAATTTAAATTCTTCATTGATATCCATAGAAATATCAATTGATTTACTGAATTTTTTACGTAATTCTTCGGGCATTACATATTTGAAATTGCTCTCAATGTCAGCATCTTCGCGAAGGCTTTCTAAATAATATTCTGGCGATTTAAAGATGTGTTGCCAATCCATTGGATTATTCCATAAACCAAATCGTAAAGCGTTGTTACCTAAGTCAATAACATTAAAATTATCTTTATGAGGTAATTTTCTAGATCCACGACCAATCATTTGAAAATAAAGTGTTAACGACTTTGTAGCACGATTTAAAATAATTGTTTCAACTGTTGGTTCGTCAAATCCTGTGGTTAAAATTCCAACTGAAGTTAATATTGCATCAGGAGTTTTCTTAAACCAGGTTAGAATTTCTTTTCTGTCTTCGGTTGTTGTGGTATTGTCTAAATGTCTAATATTGTAGCCAGCATGTCTAAAACTCTCGTAAACATGCAAGGAAGTATTGATTCCGTTGTTAAAAATCAAGGTTTTCTTTCCAAGTGATTTTTCGGTATACGCATGCAATAATTTTTCTTGCATCACCATATTACTGTACAAATCATCGGACGATTTTACAGTATAATCGCCGTTAATTCCGACTTTTAAAGAAGTTAAACCAACATCATAACTGTAAGTTGTTGCCTTTGCAAGAAATCCATTATCAATAAGATTCTGAATGGTATCGCCAACTATCAATTCGCTATAGTTTTCATACATTGGCAACTTAATATTAGAACTTAATGGTGTTGCTGTAACGCCTAGTATAAAAGCATTTTCAAAGGCACTAAACAACTTTCTAAAAGAGTTGAAGTGAGCTTCGTCAATTATCACTAAACCAATATCTTGTATTTCTAACTTTTCGTCGTTAAGTCGGTTTTTTAAAGTTTCAACCATGGCCACAAAACAAGAATACTCTTCTTGATCTGGAAGTTCCTTAATGGCGCTATTTATAATTTTATTTTTAACATCAAATGTCTTTAGCATTTTGGATGTTTGCTTACAAAGTTCAATTCTGTGGGTTAAAACAATCACTTTTTTATTGTGTTGTTCTAAATATCTTCTGGTAATTTCAGAAAAAATAACTGTTTTTCCGCCACCAGTTGGCAATTGATAAAGTAAATGATAATTATGAGGTGCGTTGTCTAGCCGTTCGAATATCTTGTCGATATCGCCTTTTTGGTAACTATAAAGTTCCTTTTTATCTTCAATTTCGACAAGTAAATCTTTTTTAGACATAGTAATTTTTACAATTTTGCAAAATTACGTCTAAAAAAGAGTTTCAACGCTATGTTTTTAGAAATATATCAAAAATTTAATAATCAAATCGTTCTACGATGGCATTGAATTCATATTTATTAATCCAATTTTGTCGTACAGATTCCTCTTTTATAGCCACTACTCTACTTTTAAAATCCTCTAGAATACCTTTTTCTATCATAAAACTTATAGCTTGTTCAAACGAATTTAACATACTTTTATAGAATGCTTCTTGGTTTATTTGTCTTTCGGAAGAAAGAGTTTGTGCAATTTCTACATTATAAAGCATTACATCTACAATTATAAAAGCATCTACACCAAGTGAAATAAAGTGTTTTATAAATTTTTGAGCAGTAGAACGACGCATTTTGGGTTTTTTACCACGAATTGGATAATATTCGTTAGAGATTTTAAGCTTGGCATCTTTAACTAAATTTCGTTCGTTTGGGTTAAAAACAAAATCATAATAGACTTTTACATCTTTAAATTTGTCATATAACTCAATAAGTTGCTCTTCAAGTTGCTCTTTATTTAATTCAGATAAATACTTTTTTAGATCTCGTTTGCTCATAATAAATGCTAAATTATTACAAAAGTAAGTTACTTTATGGTTTTAAATTAATCCTATTAGCTTAATTTTGCAATCTAAATAATTACTATGATTAAGATTTTCAAATTTACAGCAATTTCTGAAGGAATTTCCTATTTGGTTTTATTTGCCAATATGTTGTTTATTAAACCTAATAACTTTGATTTATACAAAACCTTGCTTTTTCCAATAGGAATGGCACATGGTATTTTATTTATTGGCTATATAATTTTAGCCTTTCTTGTTAAGAAAAGTCAGCGTTGGTCAATAAAAGATTTTTTGATAGTTCAAGTGGCGTCACTATTGCCTTTTGGAACTTTTTACATTGAAAAAAAGTATGTAAAAAATGCATAATTTGTTAGAAAAAATATTTGGTTGGTTGTATCCATTGCTTCGTAAAATGAGCTTTGGAGAAACGCTTTCGTCGTATATTAGTTTGGTGATTAATATATTGATTTTATGTGTTTTAGCCTATTTTATTTATATTCTTTTTAGATTAATTTTAGTTACTGTTATGGCAGTTGTTGCTAAAAAAACCAAAACTAATTTTGATGATTTATTAGTTTCCAATCAAACTGCCAAATATATTGCACATCTTACACCATTTCTATTTATTTTCAAATCGGTTCCTGTAATTTTAGAAAATTATGTGTATTGGGAATCAGTTTTTGGAAAATTAGTCGGAATTTATATTATTTTATTAACACTTTGGATTGTTCGAAGTGTGTTAAAAGCTATAAGAGATTACTTAAAAGAACAACCTAGATATAGTGACAAACCTATTGATAGCTACATCCAAGTAATAATGATAGTTTTATGGATATTTGGAGTTGGGGTAATTATTTCTAAAATATTTGACATCAATACCAATACATTATTTGGTACTCTTGGAGCAATTTCGGCAATTGTAATTTTGATTTTTAGAGATACCATTCTTGGGTTTGTAGCAAGCGTTCAGGTTTCGCTAAACGATATGGTTCGAATTGGTGACTGGATAACGTTTGATAAATTTGGTGCCGACGGCGATGTAATCGAAATAAATTTGGCAACTGTAAAAGTTAGAAATTTTGACAATACAACCACAACAATTCCCACATACAGCTTGATTTCAGATTCTTTTAGAAATTGGCGTGGTATGCTAGATTCTGACGGAAGACGAATTAAAAGACATATTCTTGTTAAAGCCAAAAGTATCCGTTTTTTAACCGAAGAAGATTTGGATAAAATGAAAGAAATTCAATTGATATCCAATTATATAGACATCCGTCAAGATGAAATAAATAAATATAATAAAATTTATAATGTAGATAAATCACTTTCTATAAATGGGCGAAACATGACCAATTTTGGACTTTTTAGAAAATACATTACCAATTATCTTGAGAATTATCCTAGTTTAAATAAAAACATGATTTTATTATGCCGTCAATTGCAACCTACGGCACATGGAATTCCTCTAGAAATTTATGCCTTTACAAAAGACCAACGATTTCAAGAATATGAATATGTCATGGCAGATATTTTTGACCACATTATAGCTTCAATTTCTTACTTTGATTTAGAAATTTATGAAATGCCCACAGATAAAAACAACTTCGAAGCGTAATTATTTTTTTAATCTGTCTTCTACATATTCAATTTTTGTTTTTCCATGAGGATGTGGTTTTCCGTTCAATCCAACACTTACCATTGTTATTGTATCAATAGAAATAATGGTTTCTTTGGTCATCATGTTTCTAACTTGGCACATTAGTGTTAATGAAGTTACACCAAATTTTATTACATCAATTCCAATTTCTACAATATCACCTTGTTTAGCCGAGCTTCTAAAGTTTATTTCCGACATGTGTTTGGTAACAATTCTTGGACTTTCAAGTTGTATTATAGAATAAAGAGCAATTTCTTCATCAATCCAAGCCAATAAACGCCCACCAAATAAAGTACTGTTGGGATTTAAATCTTCGGGTTTAACCCATTTTCTAGTATGAAATCTCATTTATAATTTAATTTTTATGCTACAAATTTAAGGATTTCAAATCGTATTTATCAAGTTTTGTAGCTATTGTAAATTTTAAACTCAAATCTTTAGTTTGATTATTCTTGTTAAAAATAGAATGGATAGATTTATGTTATTGATCAAATTTATTTAACATATTTAGTTTAATAAATTAATAGTTATTCAGTTATAAAATTAATTTTTAAAAGTTAAAGTGTATGTTTTAATGGTATTTGTACTTTAAAAAGTTGTTAATTTAGTGTAAAACATTATATTTGCAAACTAAAATAGTTTTTAACTTAATAAATAATATGAAAAAAATTACATTATTGTCTTTAATGTTGGCCTCAACAGCAAGTTTATTTGCACAAGATAAAGAAGTAAAAAAAGACACAGCTTCGTCTGGATACAATCAATGGACAATTGAATTAACAGTAGGTCAAGCAAAAGGTGTTAAACCATATTCTGTGGGATATTATTCTAGTGACGCTGGTTCTTTTCTAGGTAAACCACAAGCTAATGGATATTCATTATCTGCACGATACATGATTAGTCCAAAATTTGGTTTTAAAGGTGGTTTACATTATGACGAAATAAAAAATATTAAAAATAACGGAAGTATTCCTTTCAAAATGCAACAAATGGGTTTGTCTATTGAAGGTGTTATCAATGCAAGTAGATTGTTTGACATACAAGAATCTTTATCAAGATTTGGATTGCTTTTTCATGGTGGTATAAGAATTGATGCAATGACATCTAAAACTGTAGATCAATTTTCTTACCAAGATCATAATTTAAATATGACAGAATATAATGGTGGATTAGTTGTTGGTGTATCGCCTCAATTTCGTTTTTCTAAAAAAATGTCATTATTATTGGACGTAACTATTCAAAACAGTTACAGACAACATTTCAATTGGGACGGATCATATTCTGACGCTTCTAATAATCTAAACGGACAATTAGTAACAACTTCATTAGGTTTAACTTATTCGTTGGGTAGAAATGATATTCATGGAGATTGGGCTATTATTAAAGACAAAAATATCGAGCAAATTGAAGCGTTAGATAAAAGAGTTGGCGATATGGAAACTCAAATGAATGATACAGATAAAGATGGTGTTCCAGATTATTTAGATCAAGAAAACAATTCAGTAGCAGGTGTTGCTGTTGATACTAGAGGTAAAATGGTAGATATCAATAGAAATGGAGTTCCAGATGAGTTGGAGCGTTATATTGATAAAACATCTAAAGAAAATACAGATAAAAATAACGTTGACATGGTTAAACGTTTGATCAATGAAGGTTATGTAACAACTTATTTTGATACGGCTAAAGTTAATCCAACAAATGTTTCTACAGAAGGAATTGATTTTATTAGAACCTATTTGAAAAATAATCCTTCAGCGTCTATTGATATTTATGGTCATGCAGACGAAGTTGGATCTACTGAACTTAATAATGCTTTATCTAAAGGTCGTGCAGAAGCTGTAAAAGCAATCTTAGTGAAAACTGGGATTAGTGCATCTAGATTAAACATAGTTTCATCAGGAGAAGATACTTCTGTAGATGTAGATTCTGAAGGTGCAAGAAAACTTGTAAGAAGAGTAACATTCAAAATCAAAGAATAATTAACAATTTATTCTTAATAAATATAAATCAACCTCTGTTTTTTGACAGAGGTTTTTTTATAACTTTAAATAAAAAATGGAAACTAGAAATTTATTGATTTTAGAATTAAGAAGTGAAGCAATTGGAATGGTTTCCAATCAATCATCGCCTGAGGAATCGTTTCAAAATAAAACCTTACGCCCTATTTTAAAATTTCAAAATGATATATTTATTGAAGTTTTTAGAAACTATGCGATCAAACAAAAGAACGTTTTTTTTACGTTGTCACCAGATAAGAAAAATGCTTACATTGAAAATGTAATTCAGCGTGATATTAAATTTAGAAATTCGCTAAAAGGAATGGTTATCGGATTATTTACAACAGATGAATATAATGAATATATAAAAAATTCATCTAATCTAAATAAAAGGATGATGAATATGTTGATAGAACGATTAAAAAGTCAGGTGCTTTTGTTTGAAAATGCAACATTATAAACAAGATTATATTAATGAAAAAACATTTTTTATCATTACTCTTTTTGTTAAGTCTTTATTCCTTTTCTCAAGAAAAACAATCAAATAAAAAATATGATTTAGCTTTTTCTCCAGGAATTATTTGCCAAGGAAATATGTTTAACGAATTAAATGTAACAGTTGGAAAAATCTCCACGGAAAATTGGACAGTCGGAATTGTTGGTTGGCGAATAGGAATTGAATCAAATTTTAAATACAACAGCGAATTTATCATTGCACCCAAAGTTGGATATGACATTTCTATGACATATTTTACCGTAAGACTTTCGGCTGTTAATTATTTTCAAAATAATAAATCTGAATTTAGAATTTTACCAGAAATGGGTATAAGTCTAGGAGGAAGTTTTTGTTTGACCTATGGATATGGAATTAGCCTAAAAAATTCTGAAATTGCAGGAGTTTCCAATCATAGAATTGGTTTAAGTTTTAATATCAACAAACAACTCAATGATGCTTTTTAATTAGTTCTTCAAAAACTCATAAATCACTTTCCAACTAATAGTTTGAAGAATAATATTTTTTTGTAAATCTTCTACTTTAGAGTTTAGTTCTGTTGCACCTAAAATTTCATCATTGTTAATAAAAATTCCTTTTGCACCGAGATTTTTAGCAAATTCCATATCGGTTAATCGATCGCCAATCATGAAGGAATTAGCTAAGTCATATTCTGAATTGTTGATGTATTCTGTTACCATACCAATTCCTGGTTTTCTAGTTGGTTTTTTATCTGCTGGAAAAGAATCATCAATAAAAACTTTAGTAAAAACAATGCCTTCATTTTTAAAAGCTTTCAGAATTTTATTGTGAATGTTCCAAAAGGTAATTTCGGGTAAAACTTTGGTTCCTAATCCGTCTTGATTGGTAACCATAACCAATTCATAATCTAAATTACGAGCTATTTTCCCCAAATATCGAAATACCTCGGGATAAAATTCTAACTCTTCAAAAGTGTCTAAAACATAATCTGGCGCTTTGGCTTCCTTAACAATTGTTCCGTCACGATCAATAAAAAGTATTTTTTTCATTTTATGAATTTTGATTCAAATCTAAATAAAAGGAGCAACACAGCTTAAAGAAATTTTATAAATTTTCTAACTTGTGTTGCATTTTTTTTTAAAGTATGTTATTAATCTTCTTGTGCTTCGCCTCCACTCTGAGTTTTCTCTGTACTCGGTCTTATTTCTGTATGACGAATTTCACCGCCAGAAGTTCCGGTTTGTTTTCCTAAGATGACAGCAACAACAGCAATCGTTAAGGCTAAAAATGAAACTAAATTTGCTTTAGCTTTCTTTTTAACATTAAATACCAAACCTACAATTGAAACTATGCCTAGAAGATATAGTACAATTGCCAATTTTTCGGCCATTTCTTCGTGTTCATGAATTATTTTTTTTCCAATAGAAGGCATGTCTTCTACCATTTCTTCTGCGCCATCACCAGTTGCCATACTTGCAAAAGCAAATAAAGCGGTTACAATAAATATAATGTAAGCTGTGTTCATAATAGTATTGTTTTTTAAAACAAGTGCGGCAATCAAAATTCCCAATCCAAAAATCGTCCCAATAATTGGAAAATGGTTTACAACCAAGTGTAAATGTGCGTCATTCATAGTTAACAAGTATTTATTAATTTTTAAAAGCATTTTCAAATCCTATAGCAACAAAATAAGCTGCTGCTGCTGCTATCAATCCAATTAATGTAACTTTGAAAGCACCAATTATTGGAGGTTGACCAGTAACTTTAGCTTTAAAATAACCAAATATAAACAAACAAAGCGTTGTTATTGCCAAAGAAAGTTTCAATCCATCTATTGGTGTGTCAGTAATAAAATAAGCAGATAATGGCATTAATCCACCAATAAAGTAAGCAATTCCAATTGTTAATGCAGAGTTTCTAGCTCTTTTTGGATGTGGTCTTTCTAAACCTAGTTCAAATTTCATCATAAAATTGACCCATTTGGTTTTGTCTTTAGATAATTCATCTGCAAGAATATCTTGTCCTTCTCGACTTATGCCATAATCGGCAAAAATATCTTTTATCTCTTGCATTTCTTTTTCGGGCACCAACTCTACTTCTTCAAATTCTCGTTTTAACTCACTTTCGTAATGTTCCTGTTCGGTTTTTCCTGCAAGATAACCGCCCAATCCCATTGCTATACATCCAGCAACAATCTCAGCAATACCTGCCGTTAAAATAATATTATTGTTACTTACAGCACCACTCAATCCTGCTGCAAGTGCAAACGGAACGGTCAATCCGTCGCTCATTCCAATTACTGCATCGGTAATAAAATTGGAACTTTTTAAATGTTTTTCATCATGTAACATCATTAGGTTATTTAGTTTATAATATCAAAAACACCTTTAGTTAATAGTTTCGAGCTAGCATTGATTTCGTCATTAGGAATAACTTCAACAAAATTTTCTGATGAAGCTCCTTTTTCAACGAGAACTTTTTTAAATGAAAATCCTTTTGCATCTTCTTTCTTTAATAAAAGTACAAAATATTTTTGATTTTCAGTAATTAATGCCTCATTTGGAATTGCCAATCCTTTTTTGGAATCGGTAATTATTTGAGCTTCGACAAACATTCCTGTAAGTAATTTTTGCTTTATTGCATCGTCTAAATGTCCATGAATATTGATGGTTCGATCATTTCCTTCAATAGACTTTCCAACCAAATGTACTTCTGCATTAAAAACTTCTTTACTTGCTTCTGGAACAGTAAATTTGATTTTTTGACCAATTTTTATTTTCAAAATATCTTTCTCAAAAACAGCTAATTCTAAGTGCAAATGATTGGTATCAACAATTTCTAAAATCACATCGGAAGCCGCAATATACATTCCAACATTAGCATTCATAATTACAATATCACCAGAAATTGGCGAAAAAATAGTTACAACTGAAGTCAATTTTCCTTTTTCAACATTACTCGGATTGATGTTTAATAAAACTAATTTTGCTCTTAAACTTTGATACATTCCTTTGGTTTTTCGATAATCGCTTTCGGCTTTTAGGTAATTTTTTTGAGAAGTAATTTTCTCATCATACAATGTTTTTTGTCTTTCAAATTCCGATTTCAAATAAGTAATTTGTTCAGCAACTTCAAGATAATCTTTTTGAATGTCAAGAAATTCAGTATTTTCCATTGTTAAAAGTGCTTGTCCTTTTACAACTTTATTCCCAACCAAAAGACTTGTAGATTTTACGTAACCACCAATAAACGAAGTGATTTTGGCTCTATTTTGTGGCGGAACATCAATTCTACCCGAAGCTTTTACAGAAACATCAAAATCTTGTTCTACTGGAGTACCAATTTCCATTGCCATGGTTTTGAATTGATTTGTAGAAATCACAGTCAATCCGGTATCTTTTTCAGTTGGAGTTTCTGTCTTAGTTTCTTTACACGAAATTAGTAAAGAAGTAGCTGCTAAAATATATAGTATTTTTTTCATTATAAATTAATAATTAAGGTACTGTAAATCAAATTGGGTTTTGTTATATTGCAACACATTTTCAAGATAATCAACCTGAATTGTAGTGGCATTTTCTAAAGAAGTAATGTATTGAAAAAAATCAATTTCACCATGTTTGTAACTCATATCGGCAACTTTAATGATTTCCTTGGCTAGTTTTTCTCCATATTCTTTATAGTATTTAATACCTTCTTCGTGCTTGATCAACTCGCTTTTCTTTTGTGCGATAAACTGTTCAATTTTTGTTTGTTCGTTTTGCTTTTGTTGCTCCCAACTTTGTAATTCTAAATTAGCAACTTTGTTTTTAGCTTTTGCTCCTCCAAATAAAATTGGAACTGATAAACCCAATTGAAATCCGTATAAAGACTGTGATAAACCATTATTTTTTCCTTGAAAATACTCTAAATTTATATCGGGTAAATAGTGTTGTTTTTGAAGGTTTACATTCGACTGATATGCTTTTGTAATAGTCTCAAAATAATAATTATACAACTCTTTATTTAAACCATCAGCCAAAGTACTATTTGGAATTAATTTTTCATTTTTAATAATTGTTTTTTCATCAGATTGTAGTAATCCTTGAAGCAATTCATAATTAGCAATTTTATCTTTTTCAATTTGTGCTAATTTGGTTCTGATTTGACGAAATTTACTTTGTGCCGTTATTTTTTCAAGATAATTAGTCTCGCCCAATTCAAATCGTCTGTCACTTGCTTTCGAGAAATTTTGATACAAACTGTCTAGATATTTAAATAATTTTTCTTGATTTTGATAATAAACAATATGATTATAAACTTGTGCTACTTCATTTGACAATCTATTTTTAGTGATTTCAAAATTTGATTTTTCTCTTTCATATTCAGCAGAATATAATTTCTTTTGCGCACCATAAACTGTCGGAAAAGCAAATCGCTGTTGCACTCCAAAAACTTTCAAAGGTTCATTATTCAACGCCAAATTATTCTGATCATAACTGTAATAAATATTGGTTTTATCAAATGAATAAGCCGTTTTAATGTTTGCTTTTGATTTATCAATTTGCAATTGTGCTGCTTTGATTGATTTATTATTTAGATGCGCTTTAGCAATTAAACTATCCAATTCTGGAGTATTATTTTGAGAAAATGCGAGTGATGAACTTAATAATAACAAGATGATTGTTGTTTTTGCATGGATTTTAAACTTGGCTTTTTTACCTTCTTTTTTGTCCAAAAGTTTGTATAAAATGGGAAGCACAATCATAGTCAAAATAGTTGCTGTAAACAATCCACCAATCACAACTGTCGCTAACGGACGTTGCACTTCTGCTCCTGCAGATGAAGAAATTGCCATTGGTAAAAACCCTAAAGCTGCTGCAGCTGCAGTTAGTAAAACTGGACGTAATCTATCGGTTGTGCCTTTCAAAATTAATTCGTTTATATCTTTCATTCCTTGGTGTTTTAGTTCTTTAAAATGTTCTATAAGTACAATTCCGTTTAGGACAGCGATTCCGAAAAGTGCAATAAATCCAACGCCTGCCGAAATACTAAATGGCAAATCACGAATCCAAAGAAACAAAATTCCTCCCACAGCAGAAAGTGGAATTGCAGAGTAAACCATTAATGCTTCCTTTACTGAGCCAAACGCAAAATACAACAGAATGAAGATTAGAAATAATGCAATTGGAACTGCAATCAACAATCGCGCTTTGGCACTTTGAAGATTTTCAAATTGACCACCATAAGTTACATAATAACCTTCGGGTAATTTTATTTTTTCGGTTACAATTTTTTGAACATCGTTTACAACACTTTGTAAATCGCGATTTCTCACGTTGATTCCCACAACAATTCTTCTATGAGTATTGTCTCTTGAAATTTTTGCTGGACCTTCTGTATATTCAATTTCCGCCAATTCTTGTAACGGAATTTGTTCACCATTTGGAGTTGGAACATATAGATTTCTTAAATTATCAATATCTTGGCGATTGGTTTTATCCAAACGAATTACCAAATCAAAACGTTTTTCTCCTTCAAAGACAGTTCCAACCGTTTTCCCAGCAAAACCAAGAGCTATCATTTCGTTCAAATCACTAATATTTAATCCGTAACGTGCAATTTTTGAACGATTGTAAACCACACTCATTTGTGGTAAGCCTTCTGTTTTTTCAATAATAATATCGGACGCACCTTCCACATCTGCAATAGCATATTTTATTTGGTCCGCTTTTTTTGCTAAAACATTCAAATCTTCTCCGAATAATTTAATAGCAACATCACTCCTAGTTCCAGAAATCAATTCGTTGAAACGCATTTCTATAGGTTGCGTGAATTCGATTTCCATGTTTGGAATTTGTTTCTCTATTTCTGATTTAATTTTATCAGCCAGTTCATCTTTACTATCGGCAGAAACCCATTCGCCTTTAGGTTTTAGTTTTACAATAACATCCGATTCTTCCATACTCATTGGATCGGTTGGTACTTCGGCAGCACCAATTCTACTTACAACTTGTGTAACTTCTGGAAAATTTTTCAAAATTATTTTTTCAATTGTAGTTGTAGTTGCAATAGTTTTAGTTAGCGATGTTCCTGTTTTTAAAACTGGTTGAATCACAAAATCACCTTCGTCTAAAGTTGGAATAAATTCGCCACCCATAGTTGTAAAAAGTACAATTGCAAAAACTAATAAAGAGATTGCTCCATAAATTACTTTCTTAGTATTACTTAAAGCCCAAGTAATTACAGGCAAATACCAGGAATTCATTTTGGCAATTAATCGAGACGAAAAGGAATTTGGATTTTCTTCTTTAGGTTTTAAAAATAAGGATGAAACTACCGGAACATAAGTAAAACAAAGCAACATTGCTCCTACTAATGCAAAACTAAACGTCATTGCCATTGGCTTGAACATTTTTCCTTCAACACCAGTTAATGATAGAATTGGAATAAAAACAATTAAGATAATCAACTGACCAAAAACGGCAGAATTCATCATTTTGGAAGCACTTTTATAGGTGATTTCATCAATTTGAATTTGTCTGTCTTCATTCGTTAAATTAACTAAATGTCTTGATTTATAAGCAATTTGAAAAGCAATGAATTCTACAATAATTACGGCACCATCAATTATAATTCCGAAATCTATTGCGCCTAAACTCATCAAATTAGCATCGATTCCGAAGATGTTCATGAACGAAATGGCAAACAATAAACACAACGGAATTACCGAAGCAACCACCAATCCTGAACGCCAATTTCCTAATAAAAGAACGACAACAAAAATCACTATTAGACAACCTAAAATAAGATTTTCAGCAACGGTAAACGTAGTTTTTCCTACCAATTCGCTTCGTTCTAAAAAGGGATTGATGTAAACGCCTTTTGGTAATGTTTTTTGAATTTCAGCAACTCTAGTTTTTACATCGCCAATCACTTGTTTTGAGTTTCCACCTTTTAGCATCATTACTTGACCAAGTACTTTTTCGCCTTCACCATTTCCGGTAATTGCTCCAAAACGATTGGCACTTCCAAAACCAATTTGCGCCACATCTTTTACATAAACCGGAATTCCATTGGAGTTTTTAACTACAATATTCTCAATATCTTCAAGTGATTTTACTTTTCCTTCGCCACGAATAAAATAACTTTGATTTACCTTTTCAATATATGCGCCACCAGCAATACTATTGTTATTCTCTAAAGCATTGAAAACATCAATAGTTGAAATATTCATCGCTTTAAGTTTGGACGAATTTATGGCAACTTCGTATTGTTTTAAATATCCGCCCCAAGTATTTATTTCTACAACACCTTTTATTCCAGATAATTGACGTTTTACAACCCAATCTTGAATGGTTCTTAAATCGGTTACAGAATATTGATTTTTATATTCGGGTTTTACATCTAAAACATATTGATAAATTTCGCCTAATCCAGTTGTAATTGGTCCCATTTCTGGAGTTCCAAAGCCTTGAGGGATTTTTTCGGAAGCTGATTTTATTTTTTCTGCTATTAATTGTCTTGGAAGATACGAACCCATATCGTCTTCAAAAACTATGGTTACTACCGAAAGTCCAAATTTTGAAATAGATCGAATTTCTTTAACGCCAGGCAAATTTGCCATTTCTATTTCTACAGGATAAGTAATAAATTGTTCTATATCTTGTGTAGAAAGATTTCTAGAAGTTGTAATTACTTGCACCTGATTATTAGTTACATCTGGAACGGCTCCAATTGAAATTTGAAAGACAGAATATACTCCAAATCCGAAAATTCCCAGAGTAAATAGTAAGACTATTAGTTTATTTTTTAAGCTAAAAGCGATGATTTTTTCAAGCATTTTTATATTCTTTTTCTTATGACAAAGATAGGTAAGCTATAAAATTAATGCTTAAGATACACTTAATATAAGATTAGGGAATGCTTAAAATTAGGGTTGTTCCAACATGTTCTTCACTTGAAATAGTGATTGAAATGGATAGTAAATCGCACAATCGTTTAACAATTGATAAACCCAAACCGGTGCCTTTAATTTCGGGATGATTGACCACATCAGATCTATAAAAAGAGTTAAATATTTTGTCTAAATCTTTAGATTGAATTCCAATTCCATTATCGGTAACGGTACAAATTATTTTATCGTTTTGTTTAGAAAGTGACACATTAATTACTCCATCATCATTAGAGTATTTTACAGCATTTGAAATAATATTACTAATTACAATAGAAAGTAAATAAGTATCCGATTTGGTATAGAAATCAGCATCAAATTGTGATTCAATTTTTAAATTTTTAGATTTAATTTTTTCAGAAGAACGAGCAATTGTATCTAAAACTATTGAATTTAAATAAACCGATTCGTTTTGAATATTTTTCTTTTGGTTTTCAAATCTTGCTAGTAAAAGTAATTGATCTACCAAATTGTTTACGCGATTGACTTCATTGATGCAAAAATTGATTTTATCTTCATACTCTTTTTGTTCTCTTGGTTTTCTAATTAAAACTTCCATAGTTCCTTTGATTACGGCTAATGGTGTTCTTAGTTCGTGAGAAACATCAGATGTAAATTCTTTTTCACGCTCTATTGCATTTTCAATTCGATCTAGTAAATTATTTATTGTTTCAGAAAGTGTAAATAATTCGTCTTTATTGTAAGGCAATTCAATACGTGATTTTAGATTGTCTTTTGTAATTCGGCTAGCAGTATCGATAATAGATGTTACTGGTTTTATGCTTCTGCCTGCAATTAATCTTGCAATTAAAAACAAAACCACCAAAATTAATGGATATGCAATTATTAAAATATTGGACAAATTGGTGATTACCATCAAAGAATCTTCAAGCGACATGGCAATTATAAGGAATCCTACTTTTTTTTCATTTTCAATAAGAGGAACTTGAATTTGACGAATAGCGTTTTTTGAAAGTTTGGCGTCAAATAATTCATTATTGGCAATTTTTGTATTTAAAACTAAAGATTGATTTTTAAGATTTGGAGATTTTGCAACCAATCGACCTTTAGTATCAACAAACTGAACAAAAACCGGATTTACATCTAGAGTATTGTGTTCGCGCTCGTTCCATTCGTCTTGATGGGTTAAAATTATTTGGTTATTTTTAATTTCAATTTCAGTTAAATGTTTGCTCACTTCTAACGAAATATCGTTGTTAACATGATTGTAAACACTTATTTTTACTATCGAATAGATTACAAAAAACACTACAAATACTAATAAAGCAGTACTTATAATGTAATTGAATGCAATTCTGTTTTTAAATGAAAATGGCGTCATATTATTTTGTATCGTTAGCAATATAACCTACACCTCGAATGGTTTTTATGCAATCTTCATCTTTAGACAGACTTAATTTTTTTCGGATAGCATTCATAAAAACATCAATTACGCCGGTGTCATATTCAAAATGGATGTTCCAAACGTCTTCAATAATTTGAGTTCTAGTACAAACTTTACCTTTGTTTTTAATTAAATACACCAACAATTCAAATTCTCTTTGTGTTAATACGACTTCTTTACTATCTGAAAAAACTTGATGTTTACTAATGTCAATTTTTATAGTATCCAATGACAATTGTTTACTTTCGTCTAAAGTTCTAAAATGAATTTTAATGCGTTCTAATAATTCTTCAAAACTAAAAGGTTTTTTAATATAATCATTAGCACCAGCTTTTAAACCCTCGATAGTTTCTTGAATTGTGTCTTTGGCAGTGAGGAAAATAATAGGTGTTTTTAAATCATTTTTTCTGATGGTTTTACAAACATCCAATCCTACCATTTTGGGCAACATCCAATCTAACAAAATTAAATTAGGTGCTTTGTTTATGGCATAATCTAACCCTTGTTCCCCATTATTAGCAACAATTATTTCATAACCTTCTTCTTCAAGTCCTTGCTTTAGAAAGTCAGAAATTCCTTTTTCATCTTCAACAATTAAAATCTTCATAGTTATTGCATTACAAATTTAAATCCTAAAGTTCCAATATTAGAACTTAAACCATCACTCCTATTGTAGTGATTGAATCTAAAATCAATATTTTTCAAACCAAATTTCCAAATTTTAGTAGTAGTAAAAAGATCGGTATAGGTTACTCCAAATCCATATTGATTGGCATTAAATGTTGACAAATCATAATCAGAAGTATAGTATTGTTCTGTGGATAAATGCTTTTCGAAAGGAGCAAAATACTTAGATTGTGTTTGTGTATAATAACGATACATTGGAAAAACCGTAAATTTATCTGTGATTTTTATTGGCAATTCAACCGAAGCTGTATGCGCTGTAATATCCCAATTGTCAGTATAATAACGGTAGTATGTTCTTAAAATAAATCGTACGTTGATGTAATAATTCCAACGCAATCCTATTGGTAATTTAAACCTTCTGCTTGGTAATTTTTCTATTGCATCAGCCAATCTGTAAACACCTTGATTAGCACTATTTTCATAATTTGGAACAAAAGCAAGATTTCCGTAGTAATAATCGGGTTTATCTGCAAAGTAAATTCGTTGGTAAGGTGTAGAAAGTTTTCCTTCTTGTTGAACCAAATCAAAGAAAATTGAAAATTGCATTTTCTTGGTAAGCACTTGTGAAAAACTTATTGAAGCCGAATAGGAATTTCTAGCTGTACTGTTCCAAGCGGTAAAACTTGGAGTGTAAGATGGATTGAAAATAAAATAATTACTATTTCTTAATTCACCAGGATAAATTGGTCGCCATTGATCTAAATAAGCATTGGCTTTAACTGAAATTTCAGAATTTTTATCGTTAAATAATTTTGTAATTCCACCACCAAAACCTACAGAAGTATAATCATATTCATTAGAGAATGCTACATCTGCTGTCCAAATGAAATTTCTGTTGTCACTACTATGGCTATAATTTGCAACTAATGAAATCAATGCATCCGACTCTGATGCGCCAGATGAACTTTGCCAAGGTGTTGGATTTTTAGAATCATACGGATTAATATTACTTGATGATGCAGATGTGTAAGCAGACAATCCTGCATCAATAGTAAGCACATCATCATCGTTCATTGGCATTGCAACAATAATATTAGAAGCAACATCGGTCAATTTTTCTGAACCAATTCCACCAGAAACAGCCGAATGAGCGCCATCTTGATTGTAGTAACTAAGCATAAAATCAACTTCTGTCGATTCTAAAACTCGCTTTTTAAAGACAACTGTAGTATCTTTTGCTACTTCTTTATCTTGAGAAAAGGCAAACCCTGAAATAAAGAAAAGTGCTATTATTAATTTATTTTGCATCAAATTTTTGAGTATAAATATTAATTACAACCGCAACCACCACCAGATTTTCCTCCGTTGGCTCCAGCAGCAGCTTCACGATAAACTTGAAAAGCCGTTTCGTAGCGCTCTGGTGTTTTGGCCGATAGTTTCATTTCGGCATCGTTTATCTTTTGTTTTTCATATTCTTTTACCGAATTACATGATTGTAAACCGATTGCTACTATAGAAAGTAGCGTTATTTTCTTTATCATTTTGTTCAATTTTATGATTTATATTTTTCTACATCAATTCCTTTAGAAGTATGAATTTTTCCCTTATCATCAACAATAATGCATTCTATTCCTTTTAATTGGTTTACTAAATCCAAACCAACATCTACACCAAGTACAAAAATTCCTGTTGCAAGCGCATCTGCAATTTCTGTTTGTTTTGCAAAAACAGAAACACTTACCACACCAGTTGCTGGATAACCTGTCCTAGGATCAATTATATGTGAGTATCGTATTCCATTGAAAATAACAAATTTTTCATAACTCCCAGAAGTTTCAACGGCACTATTTTCTAGCGGAAAAGTTGCAAATACTTTGTTTTTGTTCATAGGATTTATAATGCCTACAGTCCAAAGTTTTCCATCTATTTGTCTTCCCCAAGTATTGATATCGCCAGAAACATTTACAATTCCAGAGGTACAACCTTTACTTTGTAATAAGGCTTTAACTTTATCGGCAATATAACCTTGACCAATTCCG
This sequence comes from Flavobacterium sp., assembly GCF_043778725.1. Lineage (GTDB taxonomy): Bacteria > Bacteroidota > Bacteroidia > Flavobacteriales > Flavobacteriaceae > Flavobacterium. Next base: position 24,157 of record NZ_JAYWFT010000060.1, read on the forward strand.
CCAAGACCTAATTTCATTCCATCCAATTTTAGGAAAATAGTTTTTTCTTTTTCATTTAAAATAATGTTTTGATAACCAATTTTTTCAACCGATTTTTTTATAGCTTCTGGAGTTGGCATTTTTTTCATGCTTCCATCAAATTTCCAAATCTTATCCATCGATGCATATGAAATATCGAAAGCGCCGTTGGTTAACTTTGAAATTTTTATAGAACGTTCTACCAATTCAAAAACTTCATCCGAAACTTTAACTGGTTTTAATCCTGCATTTCTATTGACTTCTGATATTTGTGTCGTTGGAATCCAATCTGAAATTAAATTTTCAATTCGTTTTACTTCGCTAATTGCCATATCTATATATGCATTTGCTTCAATCGTATTTTTAGCAACAACCGTCATTTCAAACGGACTTCCAAGCATGGACAACTTTCTCTTGTGAACAATTTGTCCAAAAGAAAAATATGTTAAAAACAAAAGAATTAGTATAAAAGACTTTTTCACTATTTAAGTAAGGCATTAATTATTTTTACATATTCTTCAGCAGAAACATTTTTAAAACCAGTCATTCCAATCACTCTGCCAGTATTGTCTAGAAGTACTACAAGCGGAAAATTACCCGATTTATTATATTTCTCAGCCAATCTGTTATTACTTGCTGTAAGTTCTGGTGATAAAACATTTCCTTTTTTCTTCGGAAAATCAGCTTTTACCAATACCCATTTTTTTTCAGATTCTGTTTTAAAGATTTCTGATTTCCAAACGATTTTATCAAGTTTCATGCATGGTCCACACCAATCAGAACCCGAAAAAACCAATAAAATATTCTTTCCCTCTTTAGCTGCTTGAGCTTTAGCTTCTTCAATGTCAGATTTCCATTCTTGTGAAAAACCTAACGTAGTGATTAGTAGCGCAATTATAAATGTTATTTTTTTCATAGATTGTAATTATGGTCGTTTTAGGTAATTTATTTATGTAAATTTATACTATATAATTAAACGAAATATGAACCATTATATTTTTAAGCTAAAATTAATTTAAAAATAACTCTCAACTTAAATTCTAAAAGTTATTTTTACAAGAACAAACTCAACCCTAAATTACACCTTAATTATGCAATTATTTAGTAAACAATCGCCATTTTACAATCTTGCAATTTTTTATTTATTTGTAAGTATTATTACTAGAATAGTATTGCTTTTTCATCCAATAACACAAACTAGCTTTACTTTTTTTGATAGTATTAAAATATTTTTTTTAGGCTTAATTTCAGATGCCTTTGTATTTGTTGTAGCAAGTGCTTTATTATGGATTTATCTACTTTTTTTATCAAATTCAAAGTTTAATAAACCATGGGGTTACATTATATTTGGTTTTTTTATAGCACTTTTACTTTATGTTCTATCAGGAAAATCAATTCTGCATGAATATGGCGGTTCGTTACCAGAAATTGGTATTAGCTTTATTGCTCTAAAAACAATTTTATTTGGATTAATGTTATTTTTGCCAAAATACAGAAGCAAAATTAGATTCGCTTTGTACTCACTAACCCTATTTATTTTTGTTTTAATAATTATTCAAAATGGAATTAGTGAGTACTTTTTCTGGAATGAATTTGGTGTTAGATATAACTTTATTGCAGTTGATTATTTGGTTTATACCAATACCGTAATTGGTAATATTATGGAATCCTATCCTGTAGTTCCGCTTTTTATTGGTGTTGGTATTTTGGCATTAATATTCACTATTTTAATTGTAAAGAAATCTAAAAATTATCTTGATGAACTCCCAAATTTCTTGGATAAAATTAAAAATTTTGGTGTTTATATTGTACTTTTTTTAATTTCAATAATTGCAATTCCTAATTTGGCTAAACTTCAAAATTCTAGTAATGTTTTTACTAATGAATTACAGTCTAACGGATTGTATAAATTTTATTTGGCGTTTATGAATAGTGAATTAGACTATAATAAATTCTATAAAACCTTGCCAGAGAATGAAGCTTTTGCTTTACTAAAAAATCAAATCCCTACTATTTCTAGAGAATCTACTTCAAGAGATATTAAAAGTAATACGATAGAAAATCATAAAAATGTGGTTTTAATTACAATAGAGAGCTACAGTGCAGAGTTCTTAAAAACCTATGGAAACGATCAAGGAATAACACCTTTTATTGATTCATTGGCAACTAAAAGTTTACTGTTTTCTAATTTATATGCAGTAGGAAATAGAACTGTTCGCGGACTAGAAGCAGTGACTTTGTGCTTTCCTCCTACTGCTGGTGAAAGTATTGTGAAGCGTGTTGACAATAAAAACAAATTTTCAACTGGAAGTATTTTCAAAAAAAGAGGTTATGCAGTAAAATATCTTTACGGTGGCGATGCTTTTTTTGATAATATGGAAGATTTTTTCGCAGGAAATGGATATGATATTGTAGATAAAAAAACACTTAAACCTGAAGAAATTACATTTTCTAATGTTTGGGGTGTTTGTGATGAAGACATGGCAAATAAAGCAATAAAAGTAATGAATGAAGAGTCTAAAACTGGAAAACCTTTTTTTAATCATTGGATGACGGTGAGTAATCATAGACCTTTTACATATCCTGATGGAAAAATTGATATTTCTGGTTCGGCCAAGTCTCGTGAAGGTGGCGTTAAATATACCGATTATGCATTAGGGAAATTCTTTGCAATGGCTAAAAAGCAATCGTGGTTTAAAAACACCATTTTTGTTATTGTAGCAGATCATTGTGCATCAAGCTCGGGCAAGACTGAGCTTCCGGTAGATAAATATAGAATTCCGGCAATGATATATGCACCAGGATTTATTGAACCTAAGCGATATACTAATTTAATGTCGCAAATTGATCTTATGCCAACGCTATTTGGTTTGCTGAATTTTAATTATCAAAGTAAATTTTATGGTCAAGATGTCTTAAAATCAGATTATAAACCTAGAGCTTTAATTGCAACTTATCAAGATTTAGGATTAATAAAAGATAATGTTTTAACAATAATTTCACCTGTTAGAAAAGCCAAACAGTTTCAATTAACACTGCAACCTAAAGGAGGTTTAAATACAGATTTTCAATTGTTTTATGAGCAAAAACCTTTAGCTAAAGAGCGATTAGATTTGATAAACGAAACCATTTCTTATTATCAAACAGCTTCCTATTTATTAAAGAAAAAGAAATATCAAAAATAATTTTTATAATTTGATTACAAAAAGAAAACTCCATGAATTAATCCTTTAAAAAGATATTGTCATGGAGTTTATTAGTTAAAGTCTAACTTAACTTTTACAAATGTAGCACTTAAAAAATTGAACCTATATACGTAGTTTTACGTGTTTTTTTTACTTTATTTTAAATTACAAAAGCCCATTATATTTTCTTATAAACCATTCTGCCGCTAGTAAAATTGCAATTAAAATTAGTAACCAAATCCAATCTATAAAAGGTGTTTTTGTAACTATGCTTTTTTGAATTGATTTATAATCGGGGTTATCTAACAATGATTTTATTAAAACATCAACTTGATTGGGAACAAAAGTTGTACCTTTTGTTTGTAAAGCTAATTGCTTCATTTTGGACAAATCAGGATTTACAAATTGTTTTTCAATATCAAAATCTAAAATTTCAAATGTACTTGAATAGGATGCATTAGAATTTAATTCCTTTACTATAAACGAATAATTTCCTGGTAATAGTCCATCTAAATTTACTTTAAAACTGTTGGTTGTTTTTAATAAATCATATCGTTTAGTTTGCTTGGTTTTATTGTTTGTAACAGCAATTGTTAAACGTGCCTTTTCATCAAATTCGTAGTTTTTATTAAAATATTGTGCCGTAATTTCAAGTGCATCACCAGAATTGTAGAAGCGTTCGTGATTTACAATTAATGATTTTTTAGAATCATTAGAAGCTAAAAACTGTATGGTTTTGTCAATAAAAACGTCAAACTCTTCAAATGATTTTTTGTCAATAAAACTTTGAGCACGCCATTTCCAAATGTTTTCGCCAAGTAAATATGCATTTCTTTTTCCTAAATTATCAGAAAAAGCTAGTAAAGGTTGGTTCGTTGCAACAGCTCTAATTCTAGATGAAAGTAATACCGAAATAGCATTGTTGGCTGTAATTGTACCATAAAGATTTTCTAAAGGCGGAAAATTTTCAAATCCAATATTTTCTGTAGCAAATGAATTAAAATTATTCTCAAAATTAGCTAAGTAATCTTCCTTTTGAGATGACATTTTAAAATTTAAATCGTTTTGTTGTTGATTTAAAAAAGTAAAATCTGTTGTATTTCCTGTAATAATAAAAGTATTAATCTTTAAATTTTTATTAGACTCGAAAACTTGTTTAAAAGCAGTTGTTGGTTGATATAAAATTAAAACATTATAATTATTTAATAAATTGATTTGATTGGGTTTAAGTAAAGTTACTTTACGTTGCGCATTAGTTTCAATGGCTCTTTTTAAGGCACCCAAATCGGGATGATTAATCGCCGAAATAATAGCAATTTCCGATTTTTGATCTATAATTTCTACTGCAAATTTCTTAGAATTATTGTAGGTGTTTTTCTCAGATTGTGAGGAGGATAACTGCGCATTAAAAACTTGTAATCCGGTTTTATCTGCTGGCAATAATGCTGTTAAAACTTGGGATTTAGTAGATGTAGAAAAAGTAACTGCTTGTTTAAAAAGAACATTGTTTCCTTGTGCAATAGAAAAATTTGCGGTAATAGTTTTGTTACCGGCATAGTTTAAAAATATTTCAACAGGAAATTTGTTTTTGTGAAACGCATACTTATTTACATTAATTTGATTTATTTTTAGATCTAAATAAGTTGTTGTATCGCCTACAACTACTGGATAAATTTTATTGTTGGCATCAAAGCTAAATACATAATCTGAACCCGATGTTTGGTTTCCATCTGAAACTAAAATAGTAGGAAATTTTAGGTTTTTATTAATACTTTTAATATTCAAGGCAACTTGATCAATATTGGTTTGATTTCCTTTAAAATTTAAATCTTTTTCACTTTCTAAAGGTTGAAAATCAGAATCAAATTTGTAGGATTGAATTTCATATTTTGCAGCCAAATCTGAATTAGCAATTAACTTTTCATATACTTCTTTCGCGTCAACATTGGCTTTTAAGTCGGTCATTGAACTAGAATTATCAATAACTATAGGCAATGGCGTTTTTATAGTTTCGAAAGTATTTCTTGAAACTATAGGATTTATAAGTAGTAAAAGCAAAAAGAAAATTGATAAAAAGCGTAAAACTGCTACAAACTTAATAATTTTAGACTTATTATTTACTTTATAAAAATATTGAAAATACGACAAACAACCAGCTATTATAACTGAAAGTAATACAAGAACTATAGTGGAATTAGTCATTTATTTAAAGATTTCAGTTGCAGTCTCAGTTTACAATAATCTGCCTATTGAAAACTGAGACTGTTTACTTTTTTTAGGTAAGCATTCCTCCACACACATTAAGTACTTGTCCCGACACATAAGCACTCATATCTGAGGCGAAGAAAAGACAGGCATTTGCAACATCTTCTGGAGTTCCGCCACGTCTTAAAGGAATAGAATCTCTCCAACCCTGAACTACATCTTCATTTAATTTGGCCGTCATTTCTGTTTCAATAAATCCAGGAGCAATAGCATTACAACGAATATTTCTTGAACCTAGTTCTAGTGCAACAGATTTTGTAAAACCAATCATTCCAGCTTTAGAAGCGGCATAATTAGCTTGTCCTGCATTACCTTTCACTCCTACTACACTACTCATATTTACTATTGATCCTTTACGATTTTTAAGCATGATTTTTTGAACCGCTTTTGTCATATTAAAAACCGATTTCAAATTTATTTCTATCACTTTATCAAAATCTTCTTCACTCATTCTCATTAATAAATTATCTTTTGTGATGCCAGCATTATTAATTAAAATATCAATATTTCCAAACTCTGCCATTACATCATCAGCAAGTTTTTGAGCTTCATTAAAATCGGCAGCGTTAGATTTATATCCTTTAGCTTTAATTCCTAAAGCGTTCAATTCGTTTTCTAAAACTAATGCAGACTCGGCAGACGAACTGTATGTAAAAGCCACATTTGCACCATGTTGAGCAAATACTTTGGCAATTCCGCTTCCTATTCCTCTACTTGCACCAGTTATAATAGCTACTTTTCCTTCAAGTAATTTCATATGTGTTAAATTTATTTGTTAGTAGTTTTACATAGAGTATCGATTTTTACTTATTTGTGTTTATTAAAAAAAACAATTTGTAAGTAAAGATGTTCTATATAAAAAGTTTGTGTTATGTTTGATTTTTAAAAGCCAAATATAGCACTATTTTAATATTCAAAAAAAAATTAGAGCATAGTTTAAACCTTTTTTAATAGTATTAGTCAAATAAAAACCAACCAGACTTAATGATTTCCAATTCAGATAATTTTCAAAGCATTTATAATCAGTACAAAGTATTGGTTTATAATGTGGCGCTTAATTATTTGCAAAATGTTGAAGATGCAGAAGAAATTACTCAAGATGTTTTTGTTCAAGTACACAACTCAATAGATTCTTTTAATCAAAAATCATCTTTAAAAACTTGGATTTATCGAATAACAATTAATAAAAGTTTGGATTTAATAAAACATAAAAACAGTGCCAAACGCTTTTTTATATTTGGACAAAAATCGAATAACGAACATGAATTGAACAATATTTCTACTTTTGAACATCCTGGAATTGTTTTAGAAAATAAAGAAAATGCAGCAATTTTATTTAAAATTATTAATGAATTGAAAGAAAATCAAAAAACTGCTTTTATCCTTTCAAAACTTGACGGATTGAGTAATCCTGAAATTGCTGAGATTATGAATGTTAGTATTTCATCTGTAGAATCATTGATTTTTAGAGCAAAAGTTACTTTGAAAGAAAAATTAAGTGCAAATCTTGAATTATACCACAAGAAATAAATACAATTATCGTCTAACTAATTATGGAAAGAGAAGATTTTATAAATCAAATTTTAAGCAGCGTTGATGGAATTACAAAAGTAAATCCAAGCGATAATCTTTATCATGGTATTGAACAACGCATTACTAATGAAACTAAAATCTCATCTAGAACGTTGTGGCTTGTTGCGGCATCAATTGTAGTTTTAATTTCTTTAAATATTTTATTGTTGAATGATAAATTTAAACCAATTCAATCTGAAATGGCTAGTTTAGAACGTTCTATCAATAAAAGCAATCAATTATACAAATGATTATGAATAAAACAAAACTCCTAAGCTTTGCTGTATTAGCTTTGCTTTTATTAAACTTTGGAATTCTTGGATTTTTATTTTTTTCTAAAGATAAAGAAGGTTTTAACGGAAGAAAAATGCCGAGAGAAATAGTAATTGATAAACTTCACTTTGATAAAAATCAGACAGTTACTTACGGCAAAATGATATCAAAGCATCAAGAAACAATAAGAAATATTGATGATTCTATTAGAACTACCCGAAATCAATTATATAAATTGTTAAATGCTGAAACTATAGATTCTTCTAAAAGAGATAGTTTGTATGAGAAATTTGCAGGTTTTCAAAAGCAAATTGAAACTACACATTTCAATCATTTTTTAGAAATAAAAAGCATTTGCAAAGAAGCGCAATTAGATGAATATAAAGATCTAACACAAGAATTGAGTACAATATTTAACAACCGAAGAAAACCAAGAAATGAATAAAAAATTGCAATTTATATTTTTATTTATTCTTTTCACTGCTTCTATTTTTGCTCAAAAAAGTAATGATTCTTTATTTTTTGGAATTAATTTTAAATGGAAATTGCAACCTTTAGAACTCAATCAAAATTATAGTTCTAATAAAGATACGTTGCAGATAAACGTATTAAAATTTTATATTTCGGGAATTGAAATCAATTATGCAGATGGAACTTTTTTTAAAGAAAAAAATAGTTATCATTTAATTGATATTGAAAATTTCAAATCTTTTTCAATATCTAAATCCCAAAGAAAACCAATTTCTAAACTAAGTTTTAATATAGGAATTGATAGTACAGCATGTGTTTCTGGTGCATTATCTGGCGATTTAGATTTGCAAAAAGGAATGTATTGGGCATGGCAAAGCGGTTATATAAATATGAAAATTGAAGGAAAAAGCAACAGTTGTAAAACGAGAAAAAATGCTTTTCAATTTCATATTGGCGGTTATTTAACCCCAAATTATGCCATGAGAAAAATCAAAATCAATAGTAATAGCAAAAAACAAATTGATTTAGTAATGGATTTATCAAAACTATTTGAAGAAATAAATTTATCCGAAACAAATTCAATTATGATTCCTGGAAAAGATGCTATGAGAATAGCTGATTTATCTGTTAAATTATTTTCGGAAGAATGAAGAAAATTAGGTTAGTAGTGATTTTTGGAATTTTATTTTTTTCTATTTTAGGATTTACTAATTTGGGCTTCACACCAATTTATTTTGAAATTCCAACAGGATTTCCCAAACCAGTATATGATTTTAAAGCAAATCCTTTAACCAAAGAAGGTTTTGAATTGGGTAGAAAATTGTTCTATGATCCAGTTGTATCTAAAGATTCGACTATTTCATGTGCTAATTGCCATTTACAACAAACAGGTTTTACACATGTTGATCACGATTTAAGCCACGGAATTAATGGGAAAATTGGAATTCGAAATTCATTAACCCTACAAAATCTGGCTTGGAGTAAATCATTTATGTGGGATGGTGGCGTAAATCATCTTGATGTTCAGGCAATTGCTCCCATTACAAGTGAAGTAGAAATGAATGAAACACTTGAAAATGTTGTAGAGAAACTTAATAAAAACCAAGACTACAAAAAATTATTTCTAAAAGCTTTTGGTTCACCAAATATTACTGGACAACTTACTTTAAAAGCCATTTCACAATTTGTAGTTTCACTAACAACCTCCAATTCTAAATACGATAAAGTGATTAGAAAAGAAGAACAATTCACAGAAATAGAAGAAAAAGGATATGAATTATTTAAACAAAACTGTGCTTCATGCCACACAGAGCCGTTGTTTACAAATTATGCCTTTAAAAATAATGGATTGCCTTTAGATAAAACCCTAAATGATTTAGGGCGAATGAAAATTACACAAAACCCAAAAGATTCGTTGAAGTTTAAAGTTCCAACGCTTCGAAATGTTGAGTTTACATTTCCTTACATGCACGATGGAAGATTTAAAAATTTAACTGATGTTTTAAAACATTATAATTTAGGAATTCAAAAAAGCAAAACATTATCTGAAGAGTTACAAAAACCAATGAATTTATCAGATAATCAACGAATAGAAATAATTTCCTTCTTGAAAACATTGACCGATAAAACGTTTTTATTTAATCCAAAATATGGATTTCCTAAAAATAAATAATATAGTACCGCAAGAATAGAGCTATTGTCTCGTCTAAACCAAAAAACTAAAACTATTTTCTATGAAAAAACTACTTTCTATTTTATTATTAACATCCTTTTTTGCTCATTCACAGACCAATCCTGCAATTACAAAATGGCTTCAAAATACAACAATAACAGGTAATTACTATATGTCAGGTAATTCGACAGCAATTTCAAACGGAATTTTAGTTAATTGTCAACAAGTAAGATATTCTGCAACAAGTGTTTATGTAAATGCTACCGGAATGCCAGCTTATAAAGTTGGACCGTATTTAGATAATAATCCAAATCAAGCTGGAAATCAAAATGCAATTTTTAAACTTCCATTAAACCCAACACCAAATACAGGAACGGCAACAGCAACTACTGGAGGAAATATTGGTATTTTTATTAATGGCGTTGCTATGTTTGATTTTAGAGATGGTGTTGCTTGGAGTTCAACTACAAATGCACCTTGTGGTGGACCAGGAAATACTGCTTGTACAGGAACTCCATCTTGGTATAGAGATGCAATTGTTGCAGAACGACCAGGATTTGATTGTTCTAAAGGACATCCTGCAGGAACAAATTATCATCATCATCAAAATCCGAGTGCATTTGACATGGATTTAGTAGTACTTTCCAATGTATGTAATTTATACGATGCCGATGGTTTGTATACAATAAATACAACTCAACATTCACCATTAATTGGATTTGCTTATGATGGTTTTCCAGTATATGGTGCTTATGGATATGCCAATGCAGATGGAACTGGAGGAATTGCCAGAATAAAATCGGGATATCAATTAAGAAATATTACAGTTAGAACACATTGGGCAGATGGAACAGATGTTGGCGATGGTCCAGCAGTAAGCACTACTTATCCGCTAGGTTATTATAGAGAAGATTATGAATGGATTTCTCATGCTGGTGATGCAGGTTATTTGGATGTTCACAATGGAAGATTTTGTATTACTCCTGAATATCCAAATGGAATATATTGCTATTTTGCAACCGTAGATGCTAATCATAATTCGGCTTATCCTTATTTAATTGGACCAACTTACTACGGAAATAAAACTGGTGCAAAAGTAACAACTGTAACCGAAACTACTTCAACTTATACTCCATCACTAGGATTGGTAAATTCTTATCTTGAAAATACAGAAATTAAAATTATTCCCAATCCTGCATCAGATATAGTTGCAATTCAAATAGATGGATTGGTAGTAAATAATTTAAAAATTGATTTGTATGATATTTTAGGTAAATTAGTAAAATCTACCGAAATTAATAAAGGACAATCTATTGCCTATTTTGATGTTCAAGATGTTTATAATGGAACTTATTTTATTAAAATTTCAGACGGAATTAATAGTGTTTCTAAAACTATAATTATAAGTAAATAAACTTAAACGGTTTAAAAAAAATTAAGACAATAACAAAATATGATAAATAAAATTCTATACCTATTTGCAATTGCATGCCTTACATCTTGTGGAAGTAGTGATTCTGACTATCAAGTAGTTGTGTCCTACCCAAGTATAACTGCAAATTTTGGAAATTCAATAGACTTAAATAATTTAGCCAATTATGCTAATCAAGACATTCCAACATATATCGTTAAGGATAATTCTACTGGAAATCCTATAACTAATAAAGGTGCAACTTTAGGAAGGGTTTTGTTTTATGATAAAAAATTATCTTCTAACAATTCCATTTCTTGTTCAAGTTGTCATCAACAAGCCAATGCATTTAGTGATACCGCGGTTTCAAGTATAGGAATTAATGGTACTACAGGAAGACATGCAATGCGATTAATAAATTCAAGATTTTCTGTAGAAAGTAAGTTTTTTTGGGATGAAAGAGCGGCATCATTAGAGTTGCAAACTACGCAACCTATTAGAAATCATGGTGAAATGGGATATAGTGGTACTAACGGAGATTTATCATTTAATGATTTAATTACCAAACTTAATGGTGTTGACTATTATAAAGAATTTTTTAAATATGTATATGGAAATGAAGAAATTACAGAAAGTAAAATTCAATCTGCATTGGCACAATTTATAAGAAGTATTCAATCTTTCGATTCTAAATATGACGCAGGTAGAATACTAGCTGCTAATGATGGACAACCATTTTCTAATTTTACTGCTCAAGAAAATAACGGAAAAACTTTGTTTTTAATGCCTCCCACATTTGATGCTACCGGAAATAGAACTGGAGGCGGATTGGGATGTGCCGCTTGTCATGCACCACCAGAATTTGATATTGATCCAAATACCAAAAATAATGGAATTATTGGAACAATTGGAAGCAATGTTATTGATATTACAAATACTCGTGCTCCTTCACTTCGCGATTTAGTAAAACTTGACGGAACTACTAACGGACCAATGATGCATACCGGTGTTATTACAACACTACAAACAGTTATTGGTCATTATGGCACGATAAATAGCGCACCAGGAAATACTAATCTAGATCCAAGATTAACACCAAATGGGTTTGGACAACATCTAAATTTGACTGCTACAGAAGTAAATGCGGTTATTTCATTTCTTAAAACTATGTCTGGTACAAATGTTTATGTAAATAGCAAATGGTCTAATCCGTTTAGTAATTAATTTATAGTCCTGTATTTGCATAAAAAATGCCCCAAAAAGTTTCTAACTTTTTGGGGCATTTTTATATATAAATAAGTTTTGAAAACTATCCCAACACTTCTTTTACTTTTTTACCAATTTCAGCTGGAGAATCTACAACGTGAATTCCACATTCTCTCATAATTCGTTTTTTAGCTTCTGCTGTATCGTCTGCACCACCTACAATTGCACCTGCATGACCCATTGTACGACCTTTAGGAGCAGTTTCTCCTGCAATAAAACCAATAACTGGCTTGCGGTTTCCATCAGCTTTAATCCATTTTGCAGCATCAGCTTCTAGTTGACCACCAATTTCACCAATCATAACAATACAATTAGTTTCTGGATCATTCATCAATAATTCAACAGCTTCTTTTGTTGTTGTTCCAATGATTGGATCGCCACCAATTCCGATAGCAGTTGTAATTCCTAATCCTTGTTTTACAACTTGGTCTGCAGCTTCATAAGTTAATGTTCCCGATTTAGAAACAATTCCAACAGTACCTTTCTTGAAAACAAAACCTGGCATAATACCAACTTTAGCTTCTCCTGGAGTTATTACACCTGGACAGTTTGGACCAATTAATCTACATTCTCTATCTTTAATGTAAGCATACGCCTTTATCATATCTGCAACAGGAATTCCTTCTGTGATACAAATAATAACTTTAATTCCTGCATCTGCGGCTTCCATAATTGCGTCTGCAGCAAAAGCTGGTGGAACAAAAATAATTGTTGTATCGGCACTTGCTTGTTCTACAGCATCTTTTACTGTATTAAAAACTGGACGATCTAAATGGGTCGAACCACCTTTTCCAGGAGTTACACCACCTACAACATTTGTTCCGTATTCAATCATTTGAGAAGCATGGAAAGTTCCTTCGCTACCTGTAAATCCTTGAACTATAATTTTTGAATCTTTATTTACTAAAACGCTCATGATATATTTTTTATGTAGTTTTATTGTTTGTTGTGCAAAAGTATAAAATAGTAATTAGTAATTGGTAATTAGTAATTAGTTTTTTAACAAAAATTTGCTAAATTTATATGTATAGTTTTATGAAAACTGGCTCATTTGATATCCGCGATACAGTTTTCCATCTTTTATTTCCCAGATAACAAAGAAATGAGCCAAAAGCATTTCTTCTCTTGGATTTTCAATTGTTTTTACAAAATGCGAATAGCGAACAGAAACCATATTTCCTTCTTCAATAACATGTGTAATTCGCATTTTAGACCGAACATAAGCTTTACTTAGCTCTTCTGTCAAATTTAAAACATCATGATAATTAAGCAAAACAAATCCCTTGGTGCTGTTCCATTCAATAACTAAATCGGTGTGTAAAAACTCTTGAACTTCATTTTTTCGCAAAATCACATCCGATTTATAGAAATCTAGCACTAATTCTTTTGGTGTCATTACTTGTTGTTTTTTATTAGTTCTGGAATACGTTTTATATAGGCCAGTTGTTTTAGTTTCTCTCTAGATTCTTCTATTGGTGTGCCAAAATAAGATTTTCCGCCTTCAATAGATTTAGTTACTCCTGTTTGACCCAAAACTACCGCTTTAGCTCCTATGGTTATGCCACTTGTAGTTCCGACTTGACCCCAAAGCGTTACTTCGTCTTCAATAATTACACAGCCTGCAATGCCAGTTTGTGCAGCAATTAAACATTTTTTTCCTATAATAGTATCGTGTCCTACGTGAACTTGATTGTCAATTTTTGTGCCTTCACCAATTGTTGTATCACCTGTAACGCCTTTATCAATAGTACAAAGTGCACCAATACCAACATTATTTTCTATAACAACTCGACCTCCAGAAAGCAATTGATCGTAACCTTCAGGACGTTTTTTATAATAAAACGCATCGGCTCCAAGAATGCTTCCAGCTTGAATAATTACATCATTACCAACAATACAATTGTCATATATTGAGACATTTGAATAAATAATACAATTTGTACCAATAGTTACATTGTGTCCAATAAAGCAATTGGGCTGAATAACTGTTCCTAATCCAATAGTAGCAGATTCTGAAATTGAAACACTAGCAAATTGAAATGGTCTAAAATGTTTTGTCAATGTATTAAAATCTCTAAAGGGATCATCAGAAATTAGTAATGCTTTTCCTTGAGGACATGCTACTTCTTTATTTATTAAAACAATTGTTGCAGCAGATTGTAGTGCTTTGTCATAGTATTTTGGATTATCTACAAAAACAATATCACCTTTGGTTACAACATGAATTTCGTTCATTCCCAAAACTGGAAAATCATCGCTACCAATATATTGGCAACCGATGATTTCTGCAATTTCTTTTAAAGTATGTGTTTTAGAAAACTTCATTTTTATAGTATTTATTCCAGCGAAGTATTAAGAGTCACAATAAGTAACTAGAAATAAGACTTTTAACTATTCTTTTACACGCTCCATGTATGAACCAGAAGCAGTATCTATTTTAATTTTATCACCTTCATTAATAAACAAAGGTACATTTACTGAAGCTCCAGTTTCAACTTTAGCAGATTTAGTTGCGTTGGTTGCTGTATTACCTTTTACTCCTGGCTCTGCATAAGTAACCTCCAATACAACGGAAGCTGGCATATCTACTGATAATGGTAATTCAGTTTCTGCATTGATGATTACTTTTACAGTTGTTCCTTCTTTCAATAAATCTGGAGCATCTAAAATGGCTTTATTTAATTGAATTTGTTCATAATTTTCAACATGCATAAAATTATACAAATCACCTTCAGCATATAAGTATTGATATTCATGTGTTTCAACACGAACTTCATCAATTTTATGTCCTGCAGAAAAGGTATTGTCTAAAACCTTACCATTAGTTAAACTTCTCAGTTTAGTTCTAACAAAGGCTGGTCCTTTTCCTGGTTTTACATGAAGGAATTCGATAATTTTATATATATCATGATTAAATTTTATGCATAATCCGTTTCTAATATCTGATGTAGATGCCATTTTTTATTATTTTTTATTTATTTTCTTAGTTCTATTTTCTATATTTTTTTCTTCTAATATCCTCCAGAATATCCTTTCATGATTCCTCTAGAAGAATTTCTTATGAAATCTAATATTTCGTCGCGTTCTGGAGAAGCAGCCATTTCGGCTTCAATTATTCCAACTGCTTGTGAAGTATTGTAATTTTTTTGGTATAAAATTCTATAAATGTCTTGAATTTCTCTAATTTTATCAGATGTAAAACCTCTTCTTCTTAGTCCAACTGAATTTATACCTACATAAGATAAAGGTTCTTTTGCTGCTTTGGTATAGGGCGGAACGTCTTTACGAACTAGCGATCCTCCCGAAATCATGGCATGATCGCCAACATGAATAAATTGATGCAAGGCAGCTAATCCTCCAATTATTGCATAATTACCAACAATTACATGACCGGCAAGAGCAACTCCATTTACAATAATTGCATTATCACCAATGTGGCAATCGTGAGCAATGTGTGCAGTCGCCATGATAAGGCAATTTTTTCCAATCTTTGTTTGACCAGAAGCTATAGTACCTCTATTTATTGTAACACATTCTCTTACAGTAGTATTATCGCCTATTATTGCAAGTGAATCTTCACCTCCAAATTTTAAATCTTGTGGTACAGCAGCAATAACTGCTCCTGGAAAAATGCTACAATTTTTACCTATTCGAGCACCTTCCATGATGGTTACATTGGATCCTATCCAAGTTCCTTCACCTATTTCAACATTATTATGTATTGTTGTAAAAGGTTCAATAACTACATTTTTTGCAATTTTTGCGCCTGGATGAACGTATGCTAATGGTTGATTCATATATCTTTTTGTTTATGGTTTGTGGTTTGTTGCTTATGGTTTTTCAACTATAAGCTATAAACTATAAACTTTTAAATTATTGTTTTTTAGCTATTTGAGCCATCAGTTCAGCTTCGGCAACTAAACGTCCGTTAGCATAAGCATTGGCTTGCATGTGACATATTCCACGACGTATTGGTGTAATAAGTTCACATTTGAATATTAAAGTATCTCCAGGAAGCACTTTTTGCTTAAATTTAACATTATCTATTTTCATAAAATATGTTAAATAATTTTCTGGATCGGGAACTGTACTTAGTACTAAAATTCCACCAGATTGTGCCATTGCTTCTACTATTAAAACTCCAGGCATTACTGGTGCATCTGGAAAATGTCCTACAAAGAAATTTTCATTCATTGTTACATTTTTCATACCTACAACATGCTTATCACTCATTTCTATAATTCTGTCAATTAATAAAAATGGTGGTCTGTGTGGTAAAATACTCATAATTTTATGAATATCCATTAAAGGTTCTAAATTTAAATTATAAACTGGAACCTGATTTTTTTGCTCAATTTTAATCATTTTAGACATTTTCTTAGCAAACTGTGTGTTTACATAATGTCCGGGTTTATTAGCAATTACTTTTCCTTTAATTCTAATTCCTATTAAAGCCAAATCGCCAATTACATCAAGTAATTTATGACGAGCCGCTTCATTAGGATAATGTAAAGTAAGGTTGTCTAAAATTCCATTTTCTTTTACTGAAATGTGTTCTTTACCAAATGCTTTTTTTAAATTTTCCATTGTTGATGCCGATATTTCTTTATCAACATATACAATTGCATTATTTAAATCGCCTCCTTTTATTAAGCCTTCATCCAATAATGTTTCTAATTCATGCAAAAAACTAAAAGTTCTAGCATCGGCAATTTCTGTTTTAAAATCGCTAATGTTCTTTAAAGTAGCATTTTGAGTACCCAATACTTTAGTACCAAAATCTACCATGGCAGTAACTTGATAATCATCTGCTGGCATAACAATTATTTCGCTTCCAGTAGTTTCATCAACAAATGAAATTACTTCTTTTACTACATAATAATTTCTTATGGCATCTTGCTCTTCAACTCCAACTTTTTCTATTGCTTCTACAAAAAACTTAGATGAACCATCCATAATTGGTGGTTCAGATTCGTTCAATTCTATAATAACATTATCAACGTCAAGTCCGACAAAAGCAGCTAAAACATGTTCTGAAGTTTGAATTTTAACTCCTAGTTTTTCTAAATTTGTACCACGTTGTGTATTTACAACATAATTGGCATCAGCTTCAATGATAGGACATCCTTCTAGATCAACTCTTACAAAAGTAAATCCGTTGTTTATTGGCGCTGGTTTAAAAGTCATTTTAACTTCTTTACCAGTATGTAATCCTACTCCTGTTAGTGATATTTCACTTTTGATGGTTTTTTGCTTAACCATAATAATAATTCAATTTAATATGTTTTCTAATCTATTTTTTCTTTAAATCTTCTATATCGGATACTATTTTAGGTAAATTTCTAAAATGAACATACGACTTTGTAAAATCTCCATAGTTAAAAGCTGGAGTTCCTTGAACGGTTTCACCATCGGCAATGCTTTTTCCGATTCCAGATTGCGCCTGAATTCGCACTCCATTTCCAATAACAATATGTCCTACAATACCTACTTGACCACCAATTAAACAGTTTTTACCAATTTTAGTAGAGCCAGCAATTCCAGTTTGAGATGCAATAACAGTATTCTCTCCTATTTCAACATTATGAGCAATTTGAATTTGATTATCAAGCTTTACTCCTTTTCTAATAATTGTTGAACCTAGTGTGGCTCTATCAATGGTTGTACAAGCACCAACTTCTACATTATCTTCTAATATAACATTTCCTATTTGTGGAATTTTACTGTAAGTACCATCTTCTAATGGTGCAAAACCAAATCCATCGGAACCAATTATTGAACCCGAATGAATGACACAATTGGCACCAATTTCGGTTTCTGAATAAATTCTAACGCCTGCAAAGAACACACAATTATCACCAATAACAACATTATCGCCAATAAAAGTGTTAGGATAAATTTTTACATTATTCCCAATAGTAACATTTTTACCTACATAACAAAAACTTCCTAAATACAAATTCTCGCCATAGGTAACGTTTTCTGAAATTACAGAAGGTTGTTCTATTCCAGATTTCATCAATTTTACTTGGTTGTAATATTCTAAAAGTTTAGAAAATGACTGATATGCATCTTCAACCTTAATTAAAGTAGTAGTTATAGGTTGTTCTGCCTCGAAAGAA
This sequence comes from Flavobacterium sp., assembly GCF_043778725.1. GTDB lineage: Bacteria > Bacteroidota > Bacteroidia > Flavobacteriales > Flavobacteriaceae > Flavobacterium. The sequence goes on from NZ_JAYWFT010000060.1 coordinate 42,412, forward strand.
GTATTAACTATTGTAATTGTTGCTTGTGTAGAATAGATATAATTTTGATACTTTGGATTGGATAGAAAAGTAAGCGAACCCTCAGTTCCTTCTTCAATTTTAGCCAATTTATGTACCTCCGCATTAGGATTACCTATTACTTCGCCATCTAGTATACCTGCAATTTGTTCTGCTGTGAATTTCATCCCTACAAAAATATAAAATTTAATTGAAATGTTATGATTCTAATAACACTTTTGGAAAACACATAAAATACTTGATTACTGCTTTAGATAATGCTCTTACCTGCAACTGATCTGACGAATCTACTAAATTTTCAATTGTTTGATCTTTTTTCAATATACTTATTGGTTCGGTTTCTTTATTATATGCCTGATTTTTTAACTTTCCTTTAAAGACAAAATAAGTTGCATCTCTCTCAGAAATGTTATACAATTTAGCCAATTTTATTTTTAAATCACTTATTTTTTCAACTTCTGCCTTTTCATCGAGCATTACTATTTTTAATAAATCTCTGTTGATTATCATTTTACTTAGGGAACTCAATACAAAATCATCATTAAATTGCCATGATTTTATTGCGCTCATAACATCATAATCGTCTAATAACGCAAAAGTTTTTAATACCGAATTATCAAATTCATCTACAGTAATTTTATGCTGCAAGAAAAAAGACAACGGCTCACTACAATTTAATTGTGTTCCTCTGTGAGTTAATTCTTTGGCACGTTTCAATATTTTGGTCAAAATAAGTTCGGCAACAACTGATGTTTTGTGTAAATAAGCCTGCCAATACATAAGCCTGCGAGCTACTAAAAACTTTTCTACAGAGTAAATGCCTTTTTCTTCAATTACCAATACATCGTCTTGAACGTTCATCATCTGTATCAATCGATCGCTGTTGATGTTTCCTTCTGCAACACCACTGTAATAACTATCACGCTTCAAGTAATCCATTCTATCCATATCTAATTGACTAGAAATCAATTGTAACATGAACTTTCTATGGTATTCGCCTCTAAATATTTGAATTGCCAAACTCAACTCTCCGTCAAATTCGACATTTAGTGCATTCATAAAAAACAACGAAATTTCTTCATGATGTACATCTTCTACAATACTATGTTCCATGGCATGCGAAAACGGACCATGACCAATATCATGCAACAAAATAGCAATATAAAGTGCCGTTTCCTCTTTGTCGGATAATGCTACTCCTTTAAATCTAAGCGTTTGTACTGCTTTTTGCATAATATGCATACAACCCAAAGCATGTTGAAAACGTGTATGATTTGCGCCTGGATAAACTAAATAGGACATTCCCATTTGAGAAATACGTCGCAAACGCTGAAAATAAGGATGCTGAATTAAATCGTAAATTAATGAATTAGGAATGGTTATAAAGCCATATATAGGATCGTTAAATATCTTGAGTTTATTAGTAGTAATCACAAATAAATTATTTTATTTTCACAAATGTAAGGTAAATGTTAAAAACAAAAAACTATTTTTTTCCGAGTTGTATTTTAAGTCGAAAATTTATATAAATTTACTAAATTTGATTAATCAATTTATAGTTTTGACACACTATAAACGTTTAAAAATAAACTGAATTTAATTTTTAAAAACTATGCAAAAAATAACACCTTTTCTATGGTATGATGGAAAAGCTGAAGAAGCTGCTCTTTTTTATACTTCTATTTTTAAGAATTCCTGTTTAGAAAATGTCAATCCAATGATGACTAATTTTCAATTGAACGGATTGCATTTTTCGGCTTTAAATGGCGGATCGTTATATAAATTCTCTAATGCTATTTCTTTATTTGTAACCTGCAATAGCAAAGAAGAAATTGATTATTTATGGGAAAAATTTTCCGAAAGTGGTACTGTTGTAATGAATCTTGGTTCTTATCCTTGGAACGAAAAATACGGCTGGATTAAGGATAAATATGGTTTATCATGGCAACTATTTTTGGGAGATAAAGAGCAAGAGATTACACCTTCATTACTTTTTGTAAACCAACAATTTGGTAATGCCGAAGCAGCTATAAACCTTTATACATCAATATTTGATGGGTCTAAAATTATAAGTCTGTCAAAATACGGTGACACAACTCCCGAATATAAAAACAATATTATACAAGCCGAATTCAAACTAGAAAATCAAACATTCAAGGCAATGGAAAGTCACGCCAATCACGATTTTCAATTTAACGAAGCGTTCTCTTTTGTAATAAATTGCGAAGATCAAAAAGAAGTAGATTTTTACTGGGATAAACTAACGCAAGATGGCGGAAAAGAAAGCCAATGTGCTTGGTTAAAAGATAAGTTTGGTGTTTCTTGGCAAGTAGTCCCGAAGCTTTTGATAACATTATTAAATGATAAAGATCGTGAAAAATCAAACCGAGTTATGAATGCTATGCTGCAAATGAAAAAAATTAATTGTCAAAAACTACAAGACGCATACGATGGAAAATAAAACGAAAATTACAGTAGAATGCATTGTTAACAGCACAATAGAAAAAGTTTGGAATTACTGGACAACTCCCAACCATATTGAACAATGGAACAATGCTTCACCCGATTGGCATACTCCAAAAGCAATAAACGATTTAAAAGTTGGCAGAAATTACATCTTTACAATGGCAGCGAAAGACGGCAGCATGAGTTTCGATTTAGAAGGAACGTACACCGATATTTCTATACATAAATCAATAAAATCTATCCTTGCCGATGGACGAACGGTTTCGGTAGATTTTATAACTCTTGGTGAAAATGTTGAAGTTGTAGAAACCTTCGAAGCAGAATTTGAAAACCCAATAGATTTGCAACGTCAAGGTTGGCAGAATATTTTAGATAATTTTAAAAAATATGTAGAAAATAATTAACTCCTTTTACCAGCTAATTTTATTTTACTCTTTTAAAAGTCACTGTATTTTCTTTAGTAAATTTAGTTGGCCTAACGTTTTCTAAATCTCCTCCAGCAATACTTAGCGTATTATTGTCTATAATTTTAACCAACATCAGCATCTTCTTAGTTTCAACTTTTTGCTTTTTAATGGTTATAATAAGGTCTAATTTTATGGGATTAGCATTTTTATCAACAGCATATTTCATCGAACCTTTTGTTCCATTTATATCAAATTCCTTTCCTCCCATTTTCTCGGCATCCTTAAACATAAAAGCATATCCATCGGCTTCAAAAATAAATCCAGAATTCTTTTCGGTCTTATCCTCACTTTTCCATTTCCCAACAAAGTTAAAATCTGCTGAGTTATCTCTAAAAGTAAAAGAGCAAAAAAGCGTTGCTACTAGAACTAAAACTAAATATTTTTTCATGATTTTTAATTTATTTTTTATTAGTTATCCAACATCAATTCTTTAATATATTTTACTGGAGCGCTACCATAACTTAAGAATTTTTCGTGAAATTTCTTTAAGTCAAATTTATCGCCATCTTTCTTTTTTAGTGTTTCTCTAAAATCATAAATCTCGGTATAACCTGTAAAGTAAGAACACAATTGAACTTGAGATAAAGTAACACGTTTCCATTTGCCATCGGCTTCGGCTTGTTGCTGAAAAGCTTCTTTTGTTAGCAAACTAATAGCATCTTCTTTACTCATGTTTTTGGTGTGAACGCTATAATCTAAAAGGGTATTGCAAGTTGTTCTTAAATTCCATTTGTAATACATCAACCACATTTCGTCAGAGTTTTTGTAACCGCTTTCCAGCATCATTCGTTCGCTATAAACTGCCCAACCTTCTACCATTGCTCCGTTTCCTAAAATAGATTTGATAATACTTGGCGATTGATTGCTATAAACCAATTGCGTATAATGTCCGGGAACAGCTTCGTGAATGTTCAAAATTTGCAAAATATAATCGTTGTATTCTCTCAAATAACTTTCAGATCGAGCAGCATCCCAACCCGACATACTTCCTAAATTGTAATAGGTATTGGCATTTTTATCATAAGGTCCAGGCGACGAAATAGAAGCTCCAGCAACACCAGCCATGTAATCGGGCTCTTTTCTAACTACTAACGGTTTAGAAGGGTCAATATAAAGTAAGTTTTTCGCTTTTACATAAGCCGTAAGTTCTGGAATTTGCTTTTCTATTTCCGATTGGAATTTCTCTGGCGTTGTATGTTGCAACGATATTTTATCAATAACTTGACGAATTACAGCCAATTTATCAGATGGTTTTGCTGCTGAACCAAGATATTTCGTCCAAAATTTATTGGCTAAAACAAACATCTTTTCGTGCAATTCTTTCTTGTGTGCCAATGCTTTTTGATAAATTTCATCGGCTGAGTAACTTGACTGAATGTCAAAATCAAATTTCTTAGCATACAATTCTTTTCCTAATCTAAAGGATCTCGGCGTTTTGTTGTCCAATTTTTGCAACCAAGCAACATAACTTTTAATGGCTTCAACCGATTTTTGTGCTTTGTTTAAAATAGTCGTTTTTTCGGTTTCTGATAATTTGCTTTTTTCTAAAGAAGCTTTCAAATCGGATTCAAATACTGAAATTCCACCCAAATTTTGATCTATTGCCAATTGCGTATGCTCAACCGTTGGATTTTTAATATTCTTTTTTGCTGCTTCATAAAATGCTGGAATGTTGTTCATTTTACTCCCAAAATTCTTCAATCTAATTTCTAATGTGTCATAACTT
>NZ_JAYWFT010000061.1:0-5791 GCF_043778725.1 Flavobacterium sp.
TAAATCACTTTCTCCTCGCAAGACTAAATTTGTTTTTCCTACCCAAAAATAGTGAAAATAAATCTAATTTTATTTGTTTTTAAGCACAGTTCTTTGTTACCAGCCGTTATTCTTCATCAGGAATTAAACCAGTTTGATTTCCGCTATTTTTTTCCCAAGAATATATTGATTTCATTTTTTTCTTTTCTATAAATTCTCCGTTCCAAGGGTTAAATGAATAAACTTCAAACTTACTAATTCTACTTGAACGTCCATCAGGAATTAAATTTTCAATAGTTTCAACTTTAACACTTAAATAAAATCTGAAAACTCCATTGAAAAATTCTGGTTTCTTATAACATTCCCATCTTAAAGCACTAAATATTTCACTTGAATTATTTTCTTTGAGACCATTTTCTTTCGCAATCTCTAGAGCTTTGGTGTAATTTAATTTAAATTTTCCTTTTAGATTTTCTGGTACTTTTTCAAACCCAAATATTTGTTCGTATTGATTAGGTATAAAGTTTCCTTTACCGTCAATTTCAAATTCAATTAAATCATCATAATTGTGTTTTGAATCTAATTTTACATCATAACGAAATAGAAATTTGGTAGGAGAGAAGTTGAATTTTTCTTTCCAAACTGCGGATTCGTCATCGCTATAAACATATGAACCACTAACGCTCCAAATACAATGATTTTGCAAGAAATCAGCACCATATACTTTTATTATTAAGCTGTCAGCTTTTTTCTTCATTGAGCCTAAAGAAGAATAGAAAGGATAATCATTTTTGTTTGAAACTATCCATTCACCTTTGTCAAAATCTTCAATATAATCTAAAGAACCATCTTCATAATATTGTTTTGAAATGCCAACAGGTTTTTTTTTGGAATTGTAGAATATTGTATTATCAAGAATGTTTGTGTCATTATAGAAATATTCATAATAAACCAAATCAATACTATTGTCATATGTTTTGATAAGTCTTACATTTGGAAATCTTTCTCTAATCAGCATTTTATTATTTAGGCGTAAAGTATCAGGTTTAAATATATTATCACTATCTAAAAAATCTTTTTTAAATTCTAATATTGTTTGTTCATCAGTTTGATTCTGTCCAAAACAATAAACAGATGAAAATAGTAAAAATATATATGTTATTATTCGTTTTTTCATATAATGGCTGGTAACTCATAAACAGACGCAATCAATCCAATCACATCCAAAACAAATATACCAATTTCCTATACACTACAACCACGTAATTATACCTGTTTTTCAACAAAAAAAGGTGCGCAAACCACTGAACACTAAAAACTGAACACTGAGTACTAAAATAACAACACTTTTCCCTACTTTTGCACCGAAATTAAAATACAATAAAAAATGCTTACAGTTTCCAATTTATCGGTTCAATTTGGTAAAAGAATATTATTTGACGAAGTTAATACAACCTTTACACAAGGCAATTGCTATGGTGTGATTGGTGCTAACGGTGCAGGAAAATCTACTTTCTTGAAGATTCTTGCTGGCGATATTGACCCAACTTCGGGTCGTGTATTTCTTGAACCAGGAAAACGGATGTCGGTTTTAAATCAAAACCACAATATGTTCGACGAGAATACGGTTTTAGAAACTGTAATGATGGGAAACAAAGTACTGTTTGCCGTGAAGTCAGAAATGGATGCTTTGTATGCCGATTATACCGATGAAAATGCCAATAGAATAGGAGAGTTGCAAGTGCAATTTGAAGAAATGAATGGTTGGAATGCCGAATCTAATGCTGGTGCCATGTTATCCAACCTTGGAATTTCTGCCGATATGCACTACAGTTTGATGGGCGAAATTGAAGGAAAAATGAAAGTTCGTGTGTTGCTAGCACAAGCTCTTTTTGGAAATCCTGATGTTTTGGTAATGGATGAGCCTACCAATGACTTGGATTTTGAAACTATTTCTTGGTTAGAAAATTTCCTTGCAAATTATGAAAATACAGTAATTGTAGTTTCTCACGATAGACACTTTTTAGATTCTGTTTGTACACATATTTCAGATATTGATTTCTCAAAAATTAATCACTATTCTGGAAACTATACTTTTTGGTACGAATCAAGTCAATTAGCAGCGAAACAAAAAGCACAACAAAATAAGAAAGCCGAGGAGAAAAAAGCAGAATTGGAAGAATTTATCCGTCGTTTTAGTGCGAATGTGGCAAAATCTAAACAAGCAACTTCTCGTAAAAAGATGATTGACAAATTAAATCTAGATGAGATTCGTCCGTCAAGTCGTCGTTATCCTGCAATTATATTTGATGTTGAAAGAGAAGCTGGAGATCAAATTTTACATGTTCAAAATCTTGCTGCGTCTGTTGATGGTGAAGTTTTGTTCAAAAACGTAGATTTGAATATGGCTAAAGGAGATAAAGTAGTTATTTTCTCTAAAGATTCTCGTGCAACGACAGCTTTTTATGAAATCTTAAACGGAAATCAAACTGCTGATGCTGGTGAGTTTAATTGGGGAATTACTACCAATCAATCATATTTGCCCAATGATAACAGTCAGTTTTTTACCGATGGCGATTTAAATCTTGTAGATTGGTTGCGTCAATTTGTAAAAACAGAAGAAGAACGTGATGAAGTTTATGTTCGTGGTTTTTTAGGAAAAATGATTTTCTCTGGAGAAGAAGCCCTAAAAAAATGTACGGTTCTTTCTGGAGGCGAAAAAGTGCGTTGTATGTTGTCTAGAATGATGATGATAAGAGCCAATGTCTTGATGCTTGATGAGCCAACAAATCACTTAGACCTAGAATCGATTACTGCTTTTAACAACTCGCTTAAAAACTTTAAAGGATCGGTATTATTTACAACACATGACCACGAGTTTGCACAAACAGTCGCCAACAGAGTTCTAGAAATTACACCAAACGGTGTTATTGATAGGTACATGACATTTGATGAATATCTAGATAACGAAGGCGTTAAAGAATTGAGAAAGAAAATGTACAATTAAGTACGAGATTTGAAATACGAAGTACGAAGTATTTAAAAAAAGGTCTAAATTTTTAAATTTAGACCTTTTTTTATTGAATACTGTACTTAAAACTGACAACTGAACACTATTTCTTATGTTTCCAACGTTTGTGTGTCCATAAGTAAAATTCAGGAGCATCGTAGATTTGTTGTTCTACTTTACGCATAAACTCTTCTGATATTTTAAAATCGGGTACCGACCTTACATCTTCAGAAAGCACTTCGAAAGTTGCTTCATAATAGCCACGTTTTACTCTTTTTCCTTTTAAGAAAATGACATTCATATCATATCTTTTCGCTAAGGTTTCTGCACCAGTATGTATAGGTGTTTCGTTTCCTAAAAAAGTGCTCCAGTACATTGTGTCAGATCGTCTTGGCGTTTGATCACTTGCAAAACCATAAACACCCAAAATATTATTTTTTGCATTATATTCTATTGTGGGTTTGGTCTCTTTGGTAGTTATTAAAACCGCTTTAAATTTAGATCTAATGTCTTTTACTAACTTGTCAAAATACTTGTTAGCAATTTTTTTATAAATTCCATATCCAATAAAATTAATATGATGATTCATTGATATTGCCCATTCATAACTAGCATAATGCGCACACATCAACGCGATACTTTTTCCTTTTTTTTCTAATTCTAAATACGTTTCAATATTGGTAAAAGTATATCTTTTATTAATTTGTTTTTGGGTAATAGTCATTGTTTTTGCCATTTCAAGAAACATATCGCACAAGTAATGGAATGATTTTTTCTCAATTTCAAGTCGTTCTTTTTCCGATAAATGTGGTAATGCTATTGCAAGATTCTCTCTAACCGTTTTTTTTCTATAACCAATTACATGATAAACGAGTAAGTAAATAAAATCTGAAAATAGATAAAGCAAGCGAAAAGGCAATATCGAAATAAGCCATAAAATAGGGTAGATAAGTATATAAAGTACAAACTGCATTTGGGTATTTTTATGCAAATATACATTTTATGTTAATTTTATAACTTTGCTTTAACAAAACCTAAACAACAATTCTTATTTTTACCTAAAATAAATTTATATTATGAATTTCAATCTGTTTTTAATTGCCATAATCGCAATTAATGTAATTGTTAGTTTTAAAGGATTTGAAGACTTATCTTTTTTTAGAAAATATAAGTTTCACGTAGGAAGTATTCGCGCTGGCGAACAAATAAGAATGATAAGTTCGGGTTTTCTTCATGCAGACGTTCCTCATTTGGCGTTCAATATGCTAAGTCTTTATTTCTTTGCGCCTGTTGTTTATGGAATGCTAAATAATTTTTCATTTGTTTTAATCTACTTTGCAAGTTTAATTTTTGGAAGTTTATTGACAATGATTTTTCATAATAATGACTATAGTTATAGTGCCGTTGGTGCATCTGGTGCTGTTACCGGAATTATTTATTCGGCTATTTTATTAGATCCAACTCTAGAAATCTATCTATTTTTTATTCCAATTCCAATTCCTGCCTATCTTTTTGGAATAGGATATTTACTTTATTCCATATATGGTATGAAAGCTAAAAACGACAATATTGGACACACTGCACATTTTGGCGGCGCCATTGGAGGATACATTTTTACATTAATGAAAAAGCCTTCAATATTTGTTGACAATACATTTATGGTTGTTATTTTGGCAATTCCAATCATAATATTATTTGTAATGGCAAAGCGAGGAAAATTATAATTGGCACAACTTTTGAAAACACTTATATAAATTAAATAATAGTATTATGAAAAAAGCAGTATTAATTCTAATCACAATGTTCGCAACCATGTCACAAGCACAAGAACAAAAACAAGTTCCTCAAATTTCAGTTTCTGGAGAAGGAAAAATTAATGTAAAACCAGATCAAGTTGTTATCAATTTCGGAGTCGAAAATATAGGTAAAGATGCATCAGAAGTAAAAAAACTCAACGATGAAACTGTTGATAAAGTGGTTAAATTCATTAAGAAATTTGGTCTTCCAACTTCCGATTTTCAAACAACCAATGTTAGTCTGAATAGAAATTACGATTACGATAAAAAGAAATACAATTATCAAGCATCACAGTCAATTTCAATTACTTTAAAAGACATTTCAAAGTATGACAGTCTAATGATGGGACTTGTTGACAACGGAATTAACAACATCACAAATGTAGAATTTAAATCGTCTAAAATTGAAGATTTTAAATCTGAAGCAAGAAAATTAGCAATAAAAGATGCCAAGCACAAAGCCGAAGACTATGTTTCTGTACTAAATCAAAAAGTAGGAAAAGCAATTCTAATCAACGATAATACGCAAACATATTTTCCTCAACCAATGTTTAAAGGAGCATTGATGAATACAATGGCAGACGAAAGTGCACCTAAACAAACATTAGCCGTTGGTGAAATTGAAGTTACAGCCAACGTTTCAGTAAGTTTTATTTTAGAATAAGAAGCGAATGGCTTGGGCTTTACAGCGATGCCTATTCCTGCTGTCCGTTCTATCTTTCACAAAAAAAGCTCCTTTAAAATGGAAGCTTTTTTTATGAAAGGATGCCACTACCATCAGGGCTAAACTGTAATGGTCTTCTATAAAATTAGTAATTCTAATAACTATTTTCTAAACCAAAAAAAAGGATTCCAATTTAGGAATCCTTCTTTACAAACTTATAATTTATCGTTTCAAAGCAAAGTGTGCTCTAAATTGTTTTAATGCGTCGGCTTCGTTATAGTCAACCGTAAACCAATAATCTGTTGATATCATTAGGTTACCGTTATAAGTTCCGTCCCAACC
>NZ_JAYWFT010000062.1:0-14756 GCF_043778725.1 Flavobacterium sp.
CTAACAGAAATATTTAAGGAATGTTTGGTTCCAAGTTGCGGAATTTCTATACAACCATCACAAATTTTAATTGCATCTTGTGAAACACCGTAAACTTCATTTCCAAAAACTAAAGCGTATTTTTTGTTTTTTATTGGCTCAAATGTATTCAAAAAAAATGCATTTTCTACTTGTTCTACTGCATAAACTACTACTTGTTCTTTTTTTAGATGTTCTATAACTTCTAAAACATTTTTGTTGTGTTCCCAAGTTACAGTTTCAGTTGCTCCAAGAGCAGTTTTATGAATTTCTTTGTTTGGTGGAGTTGCAGTTATACCGCACAAGTAGATTTTTTCAATAAGAAATGCATCGGATGTTCTAAATACAGAACCTATGTTGTGTAAACTTCTAATGTCGTCAAGAATAATTATAATTGGGGTTTTCACTGCTTGTTTAAAACCATCAATCGATTTTCTGTCAAGTTCACTGTTTTCTAATTTTCGCATTGAGTTGTATTTAAAAAAAAAGCTTCCCAAAGAGGAAGCTTGATTAGATAGTATAAAAAAATATTAGCTTTTAGTTTCAGTTGCTGGTGTTGCAGCTGGAGCATCTGGTAATACGTTTCCTTTAATAGTAATAATTTTTGTTGATTTTCCTGTTGGTACTGGAGCACCGCCTGGAGTTGTTGATGGAGTAGTCATTGGTGTAACGTTAGATCCAACTGCGTTAGAAGTTACTGTTACAGTTTTAGTAAATGGACCAACTCTATCAGTTGCATATTTTACTCCAATTACTCCTTTTTCTCCTGCCTGAATTGGTTTTTCTGGTTTAGAAGGTACCGTACATCCACAAGAACCTTGTGTGCTGTCAATAATTAATGGAACATTACCATTGTTTGTAAATACAAATTCTCTTTTTCCGTCTGCATTGTGAGGAATATTACCATAATCTATGGTTTCATTCTCAAAAACCATTCCTGCACCTTCAATAGATGGTGTTTTCAAAGTTTCAACTTTAGTTTTCTTTGTTTTTTTAGCTTTCGTTTGAGCATTTGTAGCAGTAAGACCAAAAACTGATAATACAACTATCAATAATATTTTTTTCATTTTTTTAGATTTTTAAAAAATTAATTAAGCAAATTTAAATAAAAAAAACATCATCCTTCACAATGAATCTTAAATTTTTATTAAATGAAATGTTAATGCTATACTTTAATTTTAAATAATTAAATTCGTAAACTTATTTTAAATCATATAATCACTTGTCATCAAAAGAAAAAAGCAGTAAAGAAACGCCTCTAATGAAGCAATACAACGAGATTAAAAGGAAATATCCTGATGCTTGTTTATTGTTTAGAGTAGGTGATTTTTATGAAACATTTGGAGACGATGCTGTTCGTGCTTCCAAAATATTAGGTATTACTTTAACTAAAAGAGGTGCAGGAAGTGAAACAGAAACCGCACTTGCAGGATTTCCACATCATTCTATAAATACCTATTTGCCAAAGTTGGTGAAAGCCGGACTTCGGGTTGCAATATGCGACCAATTGGAAGATCCCAAAATGACCAAAACAATTGTTAAAAGAGGTGTGACCGAATTGGTAACGCCTGGTGTTTCTATGAACGATGAGGTTTTAAGTTCTAAATCCAATAATTTTTTGGCTTCTATTTATTTTGGTAAAAAGCAACTTGGTGTTTCCTTTTTAGATGTTTCAACAGGTGAGTTTCTAACCGCTCAAGGAAATGAGGAATATATTGATAAGTTGCTTCAAAATTTTAGTCCGAGTGAAATTTTAATTCAAAAAAATAATAGAAACCAATTTAAGGAAGTGTTTGGAGAAGATTTTAATACTTTTTATCTTGAAGAATGGGTGTATCAAGAAGATTATGCTTTTGAAACTTTAACCAATCATTTTCAAACCAATTCATTAAAAGGATTTGGAATAGAAGAACTACAAGAAGGAATCATTTCATCGGGTGCAATTTTATATTATTTATCAGAAACACAGCACAATAGAGTACAACATATAACAAGTATTCAACGTATTGCAGAAGACGCTTACGTTTGGATGGATCGATTTACCATCCGGAATTTAGAATTATACCACAGTTATAACCCAAATGCAGTTACGCTATTGGATGTTATCGATAAAACACTTTCGCCAATGGGTGGAAGATTGCTAAAACGTTGGTTGGCATTGCCATTGAAAGATGCAACTAAGGTTAGAAGTCGTCATGAAGTGGTTACTTATTTGAAGGAAAATCAAGAAATTCTTCAGAAGATTCAATATCAAATTAAACAAATTTCAGATTTGGAACGTTTAATTTCAAAAATTGCAACAGGTAAAGTTTCTCCACGAGAAGTGATTTATTTGAAAGAATCCTTAGATGCTATTATTCCAATTAAAACTTTGGCTTTAGAAAGTAAGCAAGAAGCAGTTCGTGTTATTGGAGATAGTTTTCACAGTTGCGATTTGCTTCGCGAAAAAATAAAAACCACCTTAAATCAAGATGCACCAGTTGCTATTTCTAAAGGTAATGCCATTGCAACAGGAATTCATGCCGAGTTGGACGAATTAAGGTCTATTGCTTTTTCAGGAAAAGAATTTTTAGAAGGAATCGAAAAAAGAGAATCTGAGTTGACCGGAATTTCATCCTTAAAAATCTCCTTTAATAATGTTTTCGGATATTACATCGAAGTAAGAAATACGCACAAAGATAAAGTTCCTGCCGAATGGATTAGAAAGCAAACCTTGGTAAATGCCGAACGATATATTACTGAAGAATTAAAAGAATATGAAACTAAAATTCTTGGTGCCGAAGAAAAAATTCATCAAATTGAAGGACAATTATTTGAGCAATTAGTCAGTTGGATTGCAACTTATATTAAACCTGTTCAATTAAATGCTAATTTGGTAGCCCAACTAGATTGTTTGACATCATTCACGCAATTGGCAATAGAAAATAATTATGTTTGCCCAATAATTGATGATACTTTCGAGTTGGAAATCACCAATGGTCGCCATCCAGTTATAGAAAAACAATTGCCAGTTGGAGTTCCTTATATTGCCAATGATGTTTATTTGGATAGAGAAACACAACAATTAATTATGATAACTGGGCCAAATATGTCTGGTAAATCGGCAATTTTGCGTCAAACCGCTTTGATAGTTCTTCTTGCTCAAATGGGAAGTTTTGTTCCGGCAGAAGCAGTTAGAATGGGAATTATTGATAAAATATTTACTAGAGTAGGAGCGAGCGATAATATTTCGATGGGTGAATCTACTTTTATGGTCGAAATGAATGAAACAGCTTCCATCTTGAATAATATTTCCGATAGAAGTTTAGTGCTTTTAGATGAAATTGGTCGAGGAACAAGTACTTATGATGGAATTTCGATAGCTTGGGCAATTGCTGAATTCTTGCACGAAAATCCTGCGCGACCAAAAACGCTTTTTGCAACGCATTATCATGAATTGAATGAGATGAGCGAGATGTTGCCTCGAATTCAGAATTATAATGTTTCTGTAAAAGAGTTAAAAGATACCGTGTTGTTCATTAGAAAATTAGTAAAAGGCGGAAGCGCTCATAGTTTTGGAATTCATGTGGCAAAAATGGCCGGAATGCCTCAAATAGTAATTCAAAAAGCACAAAAATTACTAAAGAAATTGGAAAAAAATCATTCAGGAGATGCTTTACATGGTATAAAATCGGCAAAAGATGACATGCAGTTAAGTATTTTTAATTTAGACGATCCTTTATTGGAAGAAATTAAAGAAGAAATTCTTGGTTTAGACATCAATACATTGACTCCAGTTGAAGCATTAATGAAACTAAACGAAATAAAACGAATGTTGCAAAAAAAGTAAAGAATAGGTTTTCAGTACATTATGTTTTTATTGGTATTTTTTTGTAAAAAACGTTTGTATAATTCAATTTAAGTGTTACATTTGCATCCGCAATACAGAACAAGTGTTGTCGTTCTTACAAAATTTGATAATGCGAAAATAGCTCAGTTGGTAGAGCGCGACCTTGCCAAGGTCGAGGTCGCGGGTTCGAATCCCGTTTTTCGCTCTTTACTATACTGGTTTTATTTTTTTAATAAAATTATGTTTTTCGGATAGTGCTGTATTTAATTAATTTTTTTCTAAAAATTAAAAAGTATACTACTAAAAGAAAAATCGCTCGGATGGTGAAATTGGTAGACACGCTGGACTTAAAATCCAGTGAACAGTAATGTTCGTGCGGGTTCAAGTCCCGCTCTGAGTACAAGAAAGCTTCAAACTAATGTTTGGAGCTTTTTTTATTTAAAACAATTTTAAATTTAATAAAACCTTTATGGGAACTTTTGTAATCACAAAAAGACAGAATGGATATTACAAGTATGAGTTTACCTCAAGAAAAGGAAAAACGATTTTAATTAGTAACGATTTTGAGTTGCGATTTGAATGCGAAGAGAATATTGAATATTTCAAAAATGCCATTGAAGATATTTTTTTTATGAAATTCAAATCTAAAAATGGCAAGCTATACTTTAAAATAATAATCAAAGAGAAAGAAATAGCCGTTAGTAGAAAGTACACTACGCAATTATTAATGCAAAAAGGAATTGATGAAATAATAAGGTCGATTCACAAATCAGAAATATTAGATTTTTCAAGTCAGGATCTTGTTTTTCCTCCAGCAGAAGATATATTTGGTTCTCTATAGAAATTTATAGACATAAAAAAAGCTCTGCATTTGCAGAGCTTTGATTTTTTAAACTAGAACTTAGCTCTAATTATTTTTTAGCTGGAGCTTCAGTTTTAGCAGCTTCAGTAGTAGCTGGAGCTTCAGTTTTAGCAGCAGTTGTATCAGCTGGTACAGCAGTTGTATCAGCAACAGGAGCTACAGTTGTGTCAGCAACAACAGCAGTTGTGTCAGCAGCAGGAGCTTCAGCGTTTTCTGATTGTTTACAAGATACTACAGTTAATGCAGCGATTACAGCTAAACTTAAAAATACTTTTTTCATCTTAATTTAATATAAAAGGTTAATTATTAATTCGGAGCAAAGATATAAATTTTTTTAAACGGAAAAACTTTTATTTAACTTTTTTTTAAAATTCTAACTTTGAATTCCGATTTAATACTTTACAAATTCCGTGCCAAAGTTAAATATTTGCTAAAATTATTTTTTATTAGCTGGTTGTATGATTTTCAGTTCGTTAATGATATTTTGAGCTCCAGCAAACTTATCAATGATGAATAAAACATATCGTGCGTCGACCATAATGTTTCTACAAATGTCTGGCGAGTAGTAAACATCACTCATTGTTCCTTCCCAAACTCTATCAAAATTCAAGCCAATTAAGTTTCCTTTTGCGTCCAACGCTGGACTTCCAGAGTTTCCTCCAGTAGTATGATTTGTAGCTATGAAACAAACTGGCATTTTACCATTTACACCATATTTACCATAATCTTTGGTGTTGTACAAGTCAATTAGTTTCTTTGGAACATCAAATTCATAATCACCAGGAACATATTTTTCCATAACACCATCTAATGTAGTAAATGGTTCGTAGTAAACGGCATCATTTGGTTTGTAACCTTTTATTTTTCCGTAAGTCACACGCAATGTGCTGTTGGCATCTGGGAAAATTCGAGCCGATTTTGGTGAAAGTTCCAAAATAGCTTTCATGTAAGTTCTTTGTAAAGCTATATTCTTCAAATTCAACTCATCATATTTTGGAGTTACATTTTTAGCATAAGCATCAGCCATTGATTTTATCAATTGATATCCTTTGTCAGCGTTCAATTTTTCAATTACAGCTTTAGAGTCACCTTCTAATAATGATCTAAAATTTTCTAGTGAAGTTAACTTTGAATTTGAAAATATATCAGAAGTTAATTTACTTGCATCAATGTTATTCAATGTTTCTGGTAAAAATTGCTTTGGTGATTTTGTTGCATATAAGTTTATTAATTGCTCAAATACATTTCTATCTACATCTACATTATAATCTTTGTAAAAATCATCAATTCCTTTAGAAAGTGTATTTTTTCTGTCTGTAAATGATTGTTCACCTTTAGTATTCAAAATCTGTTCTAGTTGATACAATTTATATCCAACAGAAAGAATTTCGGTATTTCTTAAAGCAACTTCAGTAAAATAATCTCTAGCCAAAGCATAGTCTTTAATCGCAGTATAATTTTTTTCGAAATCAGAAAGTAAGTTGCCATATTCGGCTTGTTTTCCTGCTTTTACAACCTTTTCTTGAAAGTCTTTTTCAAATTTTTGTTTGGCTGCAACTGCATTGGCTTTTTTCAAACCTTTAGTTTCGCCCATCCATTTTTTCCAGTAATTAGCAACGCTTGCATATTTTGAAGCATACTGAATTTTAATAGCTTGATCTTTTCTCATAAAACGATCTTGCACTTTTAAAGCTGCATCACGAACCTCAATTTTTGCCGGATTTAATGTACTTACAATTTGGTCAACTGCAACCGATGGTAAATATTCAGTAGTTCGTCCAGGATAACCCAAAACCATTGTAAAATCATTTTCTTTCAAACCTGCAATAGAGATTGGGAAGAAATGTTTTGGTTTGTAAGGAACATTTTCAGCGGAATATGCTGCCGGACGATTGTTTTTGTCGGCATAAATTCTGAATAAAGAAAAATCTCCTGTGTGACGAGGCCAAACCCAATTGTCGGTATCCGAACCAAATTTTCCAATAGAACTTGGTGGCGCACCAACAAAACGAATGTCTTTGAAGGTTTCGGTTACAAATAATAGGTATTGATTTCCGTCGTAAAAAGTTCTGATTTTATTTTCTTGCCATGATTCTTTTGGTAAAGAATTGCTTAAAGAAGTACTATTTTCTTGAATTTTCTTTTGCTTGTCTGCTTCAGATGTTAGCGTTGCAACTCCTTCAAGAACTTTGGTTGTAACGTCTTCAATGCGAACTACAAACATCACAACCATATTAGGATTGGTCAATTCATCTTCCATTTTGTAAGCCCAAAAACCATCGCGAAGGTAATCGTGCTCTACAGTTGAATGGTTTTGGATAGCGTCAAATCCGCAGTGGTGATTGGTTAAAAGCAATCCTTTGTCAGAAATCATTTCGGCTGTACAACCGCCATCAAATTGCGGAACGGCGTCTTTCATGCTAGAATGATTTACTGAATAAATTTCTTCGGCAGAAACTTTCATTCCAAGGTTTTTCATTTCGGTTTCGTTCATTCCTTTTAACAAGGATGGAATCCACATGCCGCCTTGTTGCGCTTGGGTTTGAATGACGAATAATACTAGTAGTAATTTAATGAATTTCATATTTTAGAATAGTTTGTGTTTTAATAATTTGCGATTGTGAACTTCGAAATCGTTTGCAAGATACAATTTTTGTGCATTTTCATTATGATTTTCAACTTCCAGATAAAGCAATTTAACATTTAATAGTTTAGCTTGTTCTTTAATAAATTGAATTGTTTGTTTGCCAATTCCTTTTCCTCGTGCGATTTCTTTAATGTATAATTCGTCGAGAAAGGCAATTTTTCCACCATATTCAAAACTGAAAACGAAGGTTAGAATTACATACCCTACAATTTCAGAATCATCATAAATTAACCATGATTTTCCAAGACTTTCATCCGAAATAAATTCCAGAAATAGTTTTTTAGAAACTTCAAGATCTATTGGATAATTGTCGATTGCATAGAAATCTTGCATCATTTGGGTGATGGTTTCTATTTGCGAAGTTTCTAATGTTTTGAAATTTATCATTTTTTATATAAAGTTTGTCATTTCGACGCAGGAGAAATCACATAATCTTAATAACTTAATGCGATTTCTCCTGCGTCGAAATGACAAAATTATGTAATGTGATTCAGAATAATCGTTGTTGCACCTTTATTCATTTGAACGAAAGTCGAACAAATATGTCCTTTTTCATGGCGAACATCTTCATTAAATAGTAAATTATCAAAGGCTTCGTTCAGTTCCTTTTGATTGGAAATAGAAACGCAACCTTCTTGATGAACCAAAGCAATTGCTTCTGCAAAATGGGAATAATTCGGGCCAATTAGTATTGGAATTCCAAAAGTAGCCGGTTCCAAAATATTATGAACGCCAGGATTTCCAAATCCACCACCAGCGTAGGCAATGTCGGCGTAGGAATAAATTTTTGTCAGAATTCCGATGGTGTCGATAATGAAAACCTGAATTTCTTTCAAATCCTGATTTTCTTTTTCAGAAAATAAAATCATTGATTTTGTAATCTGTGATTTCAAATTTGCAATTTGTTCCGATTTGATATTATGTGGTGCAATTATGAATTTAATTTCGTCCGATGAAGTATTAATGTAATTCACCAATAAATTTTCGTCTTTTGGCCACGAACTTCCTATGACGATTGTAGTTTTGTTGTCTTTAAATTGTTCGATAAAATCTAACGAATTGTCTCGTTCTAAAATTGAAACAACGCGGTCAAAACGTGTATCTCCAGAAATCTTTACATTATTAAAACCAATGCTTTGAAGCAATTTTTTGGAACTTTCATTTTGTACAAAAAAGTAATCGAATGTTTTTAATGCATTTCTATAAAATCCGCCATACCATTTAAAAAAGGCTTGCTTTTCTCTGAAAATTCCTGAAATTAAGTAGGTTTTAATTTGAAGTTTTTTCAATTCATTTAAATAATTTGGCCAGTATTCATATTTTATGAAGAAAACCAGTTCTGGATGAACAAGTTTTAAAAACATTTTTGCTTTGCTTTTTGTGTCTAATGGAAGATAAACGGTGACATCAGCAAAAGTATTATTTTTTCTTACTTCATAACCTGATGGCGAAAAGAAACTGACAACAATTTTATGATTTGGATAGTGAATTTTTATTTTTTCTATAACCGGTAAACCTTGTTCGTACTCGCCTAATGATGCTGCGTGAAACCAAATTGTTTTTTCATTTGGATTGAGTTTACTTTGTAAAATGGAGAAAACTTCTTTTCTTCCGTCAACGAAAAGTTTCATTTTTGGACTGAAAAGCGCCAGCAGTTTTATAACTTGTGAAGCCAGGATTATAATTAAATTGTATAGAAAAAGCATTAAGGAAATTTTTTGTAAATATCTTTTCGATGAAGGAATGTTAAAAATTTAATTTTATCTTCAATTAGTTCTACCCCAATTCTGTAATCCCCAATTTTTATTCGATAGTAAACTTTGTGACCAGCCAATTTTTTTAAATTCGATATGTCTTTAATTTTATTTGATTGAATTACATTTTCAATAGCTTCCTGAATTTTTTTAAGTAAATCATCATTTTTTAAGTTTTCTAGAATTTTAATGAAATTTTTAGTAAAATCTACTTCCATTTGTTTAAAACTTTTTGAACTTCCTCATAACTTACACTCGGAGAATTTCTACATTCATCCATAATTTTTCCAAGATTTTGCTCTACTTTCAATTCATATTCTGGAGAGTTTTCATCTATTTCAGTTTCAGTAGAATTTATTTTTTGTACTTCAACACCAATTTTTTTGGCAAGAGTCACCAATAAGTTCATGTCTTTTTTAGAATTGCTTTTAAATAGTACCGTTTCCATTTTTATTTTATTTAATACAAATATAATAAATATGTTTCTAACATTTAATTCTTATTTTTGCGTATAAATTTTTTAGAATGAAAAAACTACAAATGGTTGACTTGAAAGGTCAATATGAAAAAATAAAAGACGAAGTTAACGCGTCTATTCAGGAAGTTTTAGATACAAATACTTACATAAACGGACCTTTGGTTCATCAATTTCAAGCCGATTTAGAGCACTATTTAGACGTAAAACACGTGATTCCATGTGCTAACGGTACCGATGCGTTGCAAATTGCCATGATGGGATTGGATTTAAAGCCTGGTGATGAGGTAATTACTGCCGATTTTACGTTTGCCGCAACTGTTGAAGTGATTGCTTTGTTGCAATTAACTCCAGTTTTGGTGGATGTTGATATGAATAATATGAACATTTCGCTTGACGGAATTCGTAAAGCAATTACACCAAAAACTAAGGCGATTGTTCCGGTACATTTGTTTGGTCGTGCTGCCAATATGGACGCGATTATGGAAATTGCAAACGAACATAATTTATATGTAATTGAAGACAATGCGCAAGCAATTGGTGCAGACTATAAATCGAATGACGGTTCTAAAAAGAAAGTTGGAACCATTGGACATGTTGGTGCGACGTCGTTTTTTCCTTCTAAAAACTTAGGTTGTTATGGCGATGGTGGAGCAATTTTTACTAACGATGATGCATTAGCTCACAAGTTACGCGGAATTGTAAATCACGGAATGTACGAACGTTACCATCATGATGTAGTTGGCGTAAATTCACGTTTGGATAGTATTCAAGCTGGAGTTTTGAAAGCTAAATTACCACTTTTATATACTTATAATAAAGCACGACAAGATGCGGCTAGAAAATATTCGGTTGCATTGAGTGTTAATAAAAATGTTTGGGCGCCGTTTATTTGTGATACTTGCGATTGTCATGTTTTTCATCAATATGTTATTAGAATTATAAATGGAAAACGTGACGGATTGTTAGCACATTTACAAGAAAAAGGAATTCCGTGTGCAATTTATTATCCAATTCCGTTGCACAGTCAAAAGGCGTATGCTGATTCTCGTTACAAAGAAGAAGATTTTCCAGTGACTAATCAATTGTGCAAAGAAGTAATTGCGTTACCAATGCACACCGAATTGGATGATGAGCAAATTAAATTTATAACGGATAGCGTTTTAGAATATTTAGGAGATAATAGATAATAGACAAAGAGATAAAAGACGAATTAGTTTAAGATAGAAAAGTCTATTATCTATTCGTCTTTTATCTATAATCCAAAAGAAAATGAAAATAGTAGTAACAGGAGGTTTAGGTTTTATAGGTTCGCACACGGTTGTTGAATTACAAAATGAAGGTTTTGAAGTGGTGGCCATTGACAATTTATCAAATTCATCGGAAAGTGTTTTGGATGGAATTTTTAATATTACTGGCAAAAAACCAATTTTTGAAAAAATGGATTTGCGTGATAAAGCGTCGGTTCAAAATTTCTTTAAAAAGCACAATGATGTTGCTGGAGTAATTCATTTTGCTGCCTCAAAAGCTGTTGGTGAAAGTGTTGAAAATCCGTTGTTATATTATGAAAATAATATTAATGCTTTGGTTTATGTGCTTCAAGAGTTGAAGGAATTGCCAAGTGCAAATTTCATTTTTAGTTCTTCTTGTACGGTTTACGGTCAAGCCGAAGTTATGCCGATTACCGAAAATGCTTCTATTCAACCAGCAGCTTCGCCTTATGGAAACACGAAACAAATTGGTGAAGAAATCATTACAGATGTTGCTAAAGTAACCAATATAAATTCGATTTTATTGCGCTATTTTAATCCGATTGGATCGCATCCGAGTACTGAAATTGGCGAATTACCGCTTGGTGTTCCTCAAAATTTAGTGCCGTTTATTACCCAAACAGGTATTGGATTGCGTGAAAAATTATCAGTTTATGGTGATGATTATCCTACACCAGACGGAACTGCTGTTCGTGATTATATTCACGTAGTAGATTTGGCGAAAGCCCATGTAATTGCAATGAAACGATTGTTGAACAAACTAAATTTAGATAAAGTGGAAACCTTCAATCTTGGAACAGGAACAGGAAGTTCAGTTCTTGAAGTGATTACAGCATTTGAAAAAGTTTCTGGACAAAAATTAAATTATCAAATAGTTGGTCGTAGAGAAGGTGATATTACTTCAGCTTATGCCAATACTGATAAGGCAAACAATGTTTTGGGTTGGAAAGCACAATCTAGTTTGGAAGATAGTTTGGCAAGTGCTTGGAAATGGGAACAAAAGATTAGAAGTTAGACATAATCTTACACAAAATAAGAAATCCTCACAAAACTACTTTGCGAGGATTTTTTTTAGATTACTTTTTAGCAGCTTCTTTCATCTTGTCTGCTGCTTCATCCATTTTTTTGGCACCTTTTTCTAGAGCTTCTCCAGTTTTGGCTTGAGCGGTATCTATTGCAGTATCTACTTTTTCAGAAATAGTATCTACTTTTTGCTCAATTTCTGTTCCAACAGCTTCACCAGCGTCTTCAACTTTTTCTTTTGTTTTGTCTTGGCACGAAACCATTGCAATAGCCATAAATGCTACTGCTAAAATTGTTTTTTTCATTTTTTTAAAGATTTAATTAATAACATTTTTACTAATACAAATTGAATGCCAATTTTTTTTCGTTATTGAATTTTTAATAGCAAATTTGGATTTGGACAATTTTCTGAATAGAATTTCAATTTATTTTCATTGCAAACTCCCGGATAATCACCAGTTTTATTTTCAATATCTATAATAATTTGAAAATGTAAATGTGGTGCGTAATCTCCGTTTGTTGGTGGCGAACCTAATGTAGCGATGGTTTCTCCTTTTTTGACTTCGGTTCCAATTTGTTTATCGGTTAAACTATCCAAACTTAAATGTCCATAAAGAGTATAAAATTTTATTTCATCCAATTGATGTTCCATTATAATTGTTGGACCATAATCGCCAAGAGCAGTATTGTTTTGAAAACTATGAATTGTTCCGTCTAATGCTGCTAAAACAGATGTTCCAGCTTTTATCCATAAATCCAAACCAATGTGAATGTTGCGTTCTTCAGAATTTTCAGCATTGAAAACCGTACTTCTTTTGTACAAATTTCTAATTTCTTGATAACCACCAAAAGCTACTTTTGCGCTGTTTTTAGTGAGATATTCTTCAATATAATTTTCAAATGCTAGAGCATCCGTGATATTCAATTTAGATAACTCTTTGTTGGATACCGATAAATCTATAGCAATATAATAGGAGTAATCGATGGAAGAATCTATGACTTTTACGTCTTTTAAATTTTCAAATAGTGATTTTATTTTATTCATAGTTGTGTCGTTTATAAAACCAATTCTAAATATAATTTATCAAAAGTAGCTTCTAAATTTATACTGAAACCAGAATGTGGTCGTGACGTTTGAATACTCGAACTTTTAACAGCCGTCAACCATCGAAAGCGTTCGGCAATTTCGAACGTTGCAATTGGTCCGCCTTCCTTTTTGCCTGAGCAAATTTTAGAAAACGAATCTAAGTTAATTTTTAATTGTTCGATATCAAATTCGATATCAAATAATTGAATTTTTTCTATTGGAATATGGTGTTGAATTCGTAAATATTTTTGACGTTTACAGAACATCATCAAACCAATATTTATAAATTCTTCGCGCTCTACTTTGGGTACAACACGAAGTACAGCGTAATCATATAAGTGTTGTTCGTGCATCTTGAGCTTGTTTTAAAAATATAGTGGCATTTGCCAATCTAATAGATAAAAATTGAAAATAAACTTCTTTAATTTCTTCTGGAGTAATTGCGCCATTTTCCCATTGCAACCAATCTTCTGGAATTTGATTTACAATTTCTTTCAGAATGGTATCGTTTAATTTTGATGTGAATTCGGTATTTATTTCTTCAAGTTTAGTTGCTTTTGGTAACAAAACATGATCTTTTATAAGTGCAAAAGGCGAAACTGCATTGGCTTTCCAATTGTCCCAAGAATGGTGAAAATAAAAAGCTGCGCCGTGATCAATTAGCCACAATTCTTTTCTCCAAATTAGTAAATTGGTATTTCTAAATGTTCGGTCAACATTGGTAATGAAAGCGTCTAGCCAAACAATTTTAGAAGCCAAAACTTCGTCGCAATCATTAGTTGCTGCGTCATAAGTTATTGCGCCAGAAAGATAATGCAAACCCAAATTCAATCCTTGACTAAATTGCAGTAAATCCTGAATTTCTTCATCGGCTTCTGTTCTTCCAAATGCTTCATCAAGGTTGGCAAAAACTAATTCTGGAACTGGCAATCCAAGATATCTAGCAATTTGACCGCCAAGAAATTCGGCAATCAACGCTTTTACACCATGACCAGCACCACGAAATTTTAAAACATATTTAAAATCATCATCAGCTTCTGCCAAAGCAGGAAGTGATCCACCTTCGCGAAGTGGCGAGATGTATCGGGTTACGTTTACAGTTCGTAATTCTAAATTCATAAAACAAATATAACTAAAAAACTCCGACGGTTTTTTTAGTGTTTACTATTTATTACCTGTTCTACCATATAGTTTTCGTATTTCTTGCAAAGGTTTTTCCATACAATCATTTAAAGTTAAGTAATGAATTGATTTTTTTCTTTTCCCTTGCTTATACTCACTTAATAATTTTTTCCAAACACTTGGATAAAAAACCGCTAACGATAGAAATATTAAACACGGAAATGTTCGATTGCCGTTTCCAACTAAATATGCTTGCATCCTTATTTCGTCTTGCATAGTCATTTGATATTCTAATATTATATGTTTTAAATCATGATTTTCAAATTTTGGAATAAGTCGATAACCCTTTTCATCTAGCATTTCTGCTAATTCTCGTCCCACAGTTTCATGTTCAAGATTTCTTAATATTGATAATTTAGGGTCTAAAGTTGTTTTGCCATAAATCTTTTCTAATGCCCAAATTATCCAACCAGTTGCTTTTAGAGTATTTAAATGTTTAATATGTAGTAATATATTTAAATTCATAAAACAAAATTGTTGTAACAAAGATAACTAAAAAAACTCCGATGGAATTGGACATGCCCCAAAAAGTTAGACACTATTTGGGGCATTTTTTATGGAAAGAAAAGTTAAATATGATTATGCATTTAAAGAAGATTGCATAAAAT
>NZ_JAYWFT010000063.1:0-14477 GCF_043778725.1 Flavobacterium sp.
GTTGTATATTTGCATTCGAAATATCGCGGGATAGAGCAGTAGGCAGCTCGTCGGGCTCATAACCCGAAGGTCACAGGTTCGAGTCCTGTTCCCGCTACTGATAAAAGCCATTCAGCAATGAGTGGCTTTTTTTAATATAATGGAGGAATTCGTAGTTTATATATTGTTTTCTGAAAAGTACAACAAGACCTATGTGGGCTTTACATCTAATTTAATAGAAAGATTTAAATCGCATAATTTACTTGGAAAAAAAGGTTATACTATAAAATATAGACCTTAGAAAGTTATATATGTTGAATTTTTTAATTTGAAAGTGCACGCTTTGCAAAAAGAAAAATTCTTAAAAGCTGGTAATGGCAGAGAGTTTATAAAAAAATTTATTTCTAAATTATAATAAGCTCTAAGGTTCATATCCGCCACGGCGGACACAGGTTCGAGTCCTGTTCCCGCTACTAATGAAACTCCGCAACATTTGCGGAGTTTTTTATTTTTACAGTGTGCAGTTCTCTTTTTTGAAACTGTATCTAAGAAAGTTCGCCATTCTGTTCCGAAATTTCGGGCGAATGGTTTTTTTGTTTATCACAATACATATTATCATGACACACAAAGCAGGTTTTGTAAACATTATAGGAAATCCAAACGTTGGTAAATCAACACTAATGAATGCTTTCGTTGGTGAAAGATTATCAATCATTACATCTAAAGCACAAACAACAAGACATAGAATCCTGGGTATTGTTAATGGTGACGATTTTCAAATGATTCTTTCAGATACACCAGGAATCATTAAGCCAGCGTATGAAATGCAAGAGTCAATGATGAATTTTGTAAAATCAGCTTTTGAAGATGCCGATGTATTAATATATATGGTAGAAATTGGAGAACAAGAACTTAAAGACGAGGCATTTTTTAATAAAATCATTCATGCTAAAATTCCGGTGTTGTTATTGTTGAACAAAATTGATAATTCCAACCAAATTCAACTAGAAGAACAAGTTGCGTTCTGGACAGCAAAAGTGCCAAATGCACAAATCTTTCCAATATCTGCATTAAAAAACTTTAATGTACCTGAAGTTTTTGCCAGAATTATTGAACTTTTACCAGAATCGCCAGCCTATTATCCTAAAGATACTTTGACCGATAAGCCAGAGCGTTTCTTTGTGAATGAAACCATTCGTGAAAAAATCTTATTGCATTACAATAAAGAAATTCCGTATTCGGTAGAAATTGAAACCGAAGAATTCCTTGAAGACGAAAAAATCATCAGAATTCGTGCTCTAATTATGGTAGAACGTGATACCCAAAAAGGAATCATTATTGGTCATAAAGGTGAAGCACTAAAAAGAGTAGGAGTAGAGTCGCGTGCCGATTTAGAAAAATTCTTTGGCAAGCAAATTCACTTAGAAATGTACGTTAAAGTAAATAAAAACTGGCGAAGCAATACCAATATGTTAAAACGTTTTGGTTACAACCAATAATATTTAGTTTTCAGTTTTTAGTCTCCGTTTTTTAGTTAGTGCCTAAAACTTATTTTATAAAATTGCATTTTACAATTTAACAGCATAGAAACTACTAAATTCTAATTTTTTAAACTGCAACTAAAAACCTAAAACGGTACACTAAAAACTGTACCTTTGCAAAATATTTGAAAATACATTATGAATAACATTGTTGCGATAGTAGGAAGACCTAATGTTGGAAAGTCAACACTTTTTAATAGGCTGATACAAAGAAGAGAAGCTATTGTAGATTCAGTTTCTGGAGTTACCAGAGATAGAAACTACGGAAAAAGCGAATGGAACGGAAAAGAGTTTTCTGTAATTGATACCGGTGGATATATTCGCGGTAGTGACGACGTGTTTGAAGCAGAAATCCGTAAACAAGTAGAACTTGCTATAGACGAAGCCGACGTAATTATTTTTGTTGTAGATGTTGAAGAAGGCATTACTCCAATGGATGATGCTGTAGCCAAATTACTTCGTAAGGTTACAAAGCCAGTTTTATTGGCTGTAAATAAAGTAGATAATTCAATGCGTGAGAAAGATGCAATTGAATTTTATAACCTAGGATTGGGCGAATATTTTACTTTCGCAAGTATATCTGGAAGTGGAACCGGAGATTTATTGGACGCATTAATTGATGCTTTTCCAGTAAAACCAGAACCAACACAAGACGAAATTGTATTGCCAAGATTTGCAGTTGTGGGTCGTCCTAATGCAGGAAAATCAAGTTTTATCAACGCATTAATAGGAAAAGACAGATACATTGTAACCGATATTGCAGGAACAACTCGTGACTCAATAGATACAAAATTTGACCGTTTCGGATTCGAATTCAACCTTGTTGATACAGCCGGAATTCGTAGAAAAACCAAAGTAAAAGAAGATTTAGAGTTTTATTCAGTAATGCGTTCGGTTCGTGCCATTGAACATTCCGACGTTTGTATCCTTATCATAGATGCAACTCGCGGATTTGAAGGTCAAGATCAAAGCATCTTTTGGCTTGCCGAAAAAAACAGAAAAGGTGTAGTAATCCTAGTAAACAAATGGGATTTAGTAGAAAAAGATACTATGTCAACACGTGATTATGAAACCAAAATCCGTGAACAATTACAACCTTTTACCGATGTGCCAATTCTTTTCGTATCGGCATTAACCAAGCAACGTTTGCTAAAAGCATTGGAAGAAACTGTAAAAGTTTTTGAAAACAGAGCGCAACGTATTTCTACATCAAAGTTCAACGACTACATGTTGAAAATTATAGAAAATCATCCGCCACCAGCATTAAAAGGAAAATTTGTTAAGATTAAATATTGTATGCAATTGCCAACTCCAACACCACAATTTGTGTTTTTTGCCAATTTGCCTCAATATGTAAAAGAAGCTTACAAGCGTTACCTAGAAAATAAAATCCGTGAAAACTGGGATTTTTCGGGTGTGCCAATAGATATTTACATTAGAGAAAAATAAAAAATAAGTATCCTAGCAGATTTCTTTTAACCTGCTAGGTATTTTAAAAATAAGAAGCGAATGGCTTGGGCTTTATCAGCAATTGCAATTCCTGCTGCCTTTCCAAAGCTCGCAAAAAAAGCGAGGCTTTTCCCTTGCATCAGGGCTAGATAGTTTTCCATTTTACTATTTTTCAATAAATAAAAGTCACTATTCTAAAATAAAACCTTTGAGAATTAGTGCCTTAGCGGCAAAAAGAAAAAAGAATAAAAAATGCTAACAAAAGAAATACAAATAGCAGTCGATAAAGGCGAAATGCTACCTTTAATGGAAGAATTCTACACCATTCAAGGCGAAGGATTTCATACAGGAACAGCCGCATACTTCATCAGAATTGGTGGTTGCGATGTAGGTTGCCATTGGTGTGACGTTAAAGAAAGTTGGAATGCAGCATTGCATCCGCCAACTTCAACAGATTTAATTGTTCAAAACGCCAAGAAATATGCCGATACAGTAGTAATTACTGGAGGCGAACCATTAACTTGGGACATGACTTTGCTTACCCAAAAGCTAAAAAATCAAGATTTAAAAGTTCATATTGAAACCTCAGGTTGTTATCCAGTAACTGGAACTTGGGATTGGTTTTGTCTTTCTCCAAAGAAAAATAAATTACCAGTTGACGCAGCTTATGCAACTGCGCACGAACTAAAAGTAATCATTTATAACAAACACGATTTTATTTTTGCCGAAGAGCAAGCTGATAAAGTAAACAAAAATGCCATTCTTTTTCTGCAACCCGAATGGAGCAAGAAAGAAGAAATGACACCACTTATTGTAGATTATGTAATGAACAATCCCAAATGGAGAGTTTCATTGCAAACCCATAAATATTTGAATATTCCTTAAATTTTTTTAAAATGAAATCAATTGCTTTAGTTTTATTTTTCATGTTATTTTCAAGTGTGTCTTTTGCACAAATTGGAGGTGAAGATGAGGTTTATTTAAATGGAGATAGAATTGAAGCAAAATTTAATGGCGGCGGTTTAGATAAATTTTACGACTTTATAAATAAGGAGTTTGATTTCTCTAAAGTTACCAAAGCAGGCAAAATGATAACTTCATTTACAATAGATGTAGATGGAACAATTAAAAACATAAAAGTAATTCAGTTTGTTGATGTACAAACTGCAACAGAAATAATAAGAGTTTTAAAAAAAGCACCCAAATGGGAACCAGCTAAAAGAGGTGGAAAACCTATAAGTGTTGAAATAAAACTACCTCTTGATTTTAAAGTTTCTAATAAATAATAAATCAAATTATTAAATTTAAAATCTATTTAATACATTTGAGTATTAAATTATTTCAAAAAATGAATAAAATACTATTCTTATTTTTCTCTTTTTGCACATTGCAAACTGCACAATCACAAACTGCTGTGCCAAGTGCTACTGAAACAATTGATAATACTTTATACAGTGCTTCTGGAATTGAAGTAAAGCCTGAATTTCCTGGTGGAATTGTAGCTTTTTACAAATTTATTAGAAATAATTATAAAGCACCAGATGTTGCTGGATTGAAAGGACAGATTTATATTAGCTTTATAGTTGAAAGAGATGGAAGTCTTTCAGAAATTAAAGTTCTAAAAGATATTGGATATGGAACCGGAATGGAGGCTATTCGGGTATTGAGTTTATCTCCTAAATGGAAACCAGCCGAACAAAACGGAACTACAGTAAGATGTAGTTATCAAATACCAATTAGTATTCAATTATCAAAATAGTCAAAATAATTTTGGCATAATAATTGAAAATTATATATTTATAAAAAATTTTTAAAACCAAAAAACAAAATGAAAAAAGTTATTTTAACCTTAGCATTAGTAGTTGCAACTCAGTTTGGATTTGCTCAAGCTAAAAAAGACGTTTCAAAAAAAGCAACGACAACTGTATCTACATCGGTAATATCTGAAGAAGATTATAAAAAAGAAGTATTGAAAGTTGTAGATAAAAGTGCTATTGGATCTCAATTATCAATGATAAAAGATCAAGTTATTGGTCAAATTCCTGCTGATAAACAAGCTGCTTTTTTGGTTGACTTTGATGCAAGTCTTACAGATCTTAAAGAAAAATTAGTTCCTGTATATATGGAAGCGTTTACAAAAGAAGAAATTAAAGCTATGAATGTTTTTTATAGCAGTCCAGTAGGAAAAAAAATGGATGAAAAAGCAGCAGAATTGAATACGAAATCTCAAGAAATTGCTAAAACTTGGGGTGAAGGTTTTCAGGCAACTATGATGAAATACATGCAATAATTTTTTAAAGCATGAAAAATTAGAATCCCAAATAACTATTTAGTTGTTTGGGATTTTTTATTTTTACAAAAAAATAAATATATGAAATCGTCATTAACAATAAGTTTGCAAAAGCTAACACCAATAAAAATAAAACGATACTCTATCTTACCTCTAAAAAATAAAATTTAAACATATGAAATCACAATTTCTTTTAGATAAATCTATTACTTTTTTAAACCACGGTTCGTTTGGTGCTTGTCCGAAACCAGTTTTTGATGAATACCAGCGTTTTCAATTGGAACTAGAAATAGATCCTGTAAATTTCATTCAGAAGAAATTACCAGTTTATTTAAAAGAAGCCAAAAAACCTTTGGCCAAATTTATAGGTTGTAACGCTGAGGATTTCTTTTTTACACCAAATCCTACGGTTGCAATTAATACCGTAATGCGAAGTTTAAAGCTTGAAGTTGGCGATGAAATTCTAACTACCAATCATGAATATGGTTCGATGGACAGAACTTGGAGTTTCTATTGCAAAAAGTCAGGCGCTAAATATATTCGTCAAGAAATTTCACTTCCTGTTGTTTCTAGAGAACAAATGATTGAAGAATTTTGGAAAGGTTACACTAAAAATACCAAGGTTGTTTTCTTAAATCAAATGTCTAGTGCAACAGCTTTGATTTTTCCAGTCAAGGAAATTTGCGATAAAGCACAAGAGTTAGGATTGATTACTATTATTGACGGTGCGCATGTTCCTGGACATATAGATTTGAATATTCAAGAATTGAATCCAGATTTTTATACTGGAACGTTACATAAATGGATGTTGGCTCCAAAAGGAAGTTCGTTTTTGTATGTAAAAAAAGAGTTTCAGGCAACAATTGATCCTTTGGTTGTGAGTTGGGGTTATGAAAGTTTGGCGCCAAGTGACAGTCAGTTTTTAGATTATCATGAATATCAAGGTACAAATGATCATTCGGCATTTCTGTGTACGCCAAAAGTAATTTCATTTCTAGAGGAAAACAACTGGAAAGAGAAATCTAAACTGTGTAGAAAAGTTGTTCTTGAAAACTACCAACGGTTTTGCGATTTGGTAAATACCAGACCAATTTGTCCAATTAGTGAGGATTTTTTGGGTCAAATGGCGAGTATTCCTGTTAGAACTAAAAATCCTGTTGGATTGAAAGAGTTGTTGTATGGTAAATATAAAATTCAAATTCCGGTGATGCCATTGAATGGAGAAATTTATATTCGTTATTCGATTAATGTTTATAATAGTGTTGAAGATTTGGAGGTTTTATACCAAGCGATTACTGATATTATTGAAACTACCGATTTGATTGAAGTTAACGGATAGTTTAGCCCAGATAGCAGTGGAAATCCTTTAATTTTTTTCTTTAAAAAATTAAAGATTGCAACGTATAGCTGGAAATAGCTTCTAAAAAAGTTTAGCTAAATAATCGAAATGTTCGCCTTCTTGAACGAGTTCGCATTGTAGCCCATTGGCGTGTGCAGCATTTTGTAAGGTGTTGTAGTCTAAATACAACCAAGGAAAAGGAGCTTCGGTTTGGTTTTTATAGGAAATTGTGAAGGTTAATTGGCCGTAATATCCTTGGCCAGGAATCCATTTGGAACCATCGTCGTCTTGGTCGAACATGTAAATAATATCGGAAGAGTCGATGAGTATTTGACCATTTGGTGCAAGCAAGCTTTTTAGTTTTAATAAATAATTGGAGGTTTGTTGAAGTGTTCCAAATATTCCGGTACCGTTCATTAATAATAGAATGGTGTCAAACTTGTCATTTTCTATATCTAGAATATTGTGAACTTGGGCGTTTTTTAAACCACGAAGTTGACATGCTTGAATAGCATTTGGAGAAATATCGATAGAAGTTACATCGAAATTGTTTTCTTGGAGGTACAAACTATGACTTCCGGCACCGCAACCAACGTCTAGAATTTTGCCTTTTGCAAGTTGAAGTGCCTTTTTTTCGAGTTTGGGCATTTCATTATACGTCCTAAAAAGATAGGCAACATCCATATCATCGGGTTCTGAAATGTTGGTTTCTGTGCTGATAGCTTCAGGAGTATTATTGGTTTGAAAATCTAGGATGGCTTTTCCGAATATATCTTTCATAAAAATAGTAGCGTTTGAAATGGTTTAATGGTTTAAAAGTTTAATTTTGTTTTATGCTAAAGCCAAATTTAAACGAACTCGGAAAACTTGCCAAAGATAAGCATATCGAAAACAAAAAGTATTTTGATAAGCTAAAAAAGAAAACACCCAAAAATTTAGATTATGTAATGCAAGATTTGCATGATGCAGAGTTTAAAAAAACCGATTGTTTAAGCTGTGCCAATTGCTGTAAAACTACAGGACCACTTTTTACTTTGGCTGATATTGAACGGATTTCTAAACATTTGAAGCAAAAGCCACAGCAATTTATAGATCAATATTTGCGTATTGATGAAGATAAGGATTATGTTTTGCAAAGTGTACCGTGTAATTTTCTTGATTTGGATAATACTTGTTTTATATATGATGTGCGTCCAAAGGCGTGTCGTGAATTTCCGCATACGGATAGAAAGAAGTTCAATCAAATTACCGATTTGACTTTGAAGAATGTTGCTATTTGTCCGGCAGCTTATAATATTGTGGAGAAAATGAAGGAGAAAATACCGTTGTAAAAGTATGAAACGATTTTTATATTTTTTTAGAAAGCTAAGAGATTATCAATTAGACGGAATAAATAGTAAAATTGAAGTAAGACGAGCTCAAATTTTCAATATTTCATTACTTGCAGAATCTGTTATCCTTTTTATAAATTGTTTAAGACACTTTATAAAAGGCAACTATAATAGTTCTTTGATTGTGGTATTGTCTATTTTTTTTCTCATTTTTTTATATGCAATAAAATCAATAAAAAGGACAACGAAATATGTAATAGCTATTAGTTTAGGTTTAATTGTCCCATTTGTGTTTATACACTTTATTGATAATTCTAAAGATATTATCCAAGTATATTTAGTTACATTGATTGCTACAGGACTCTTTTTAAGTGGTAAAAACTTTTACATATTGTTTTGTGCAACTATAGCAGTTTATTACTTTACTTTTTTTAATTTGGGTTACCAAAAAATATACAATCCTTTCGGAGCATTAACATTTATTGGGTTGGCACTTATGACGCGATTTTTTGTAAAAGATGCTAAGAGGAATGAACGCATCATTAACAAACAGGTAAAAGAATTAAAAGAATTGGACACTTTGAAAACCAAACTCTTTGCTAATATTTCTCATGAAATTAGGACACCTTTAACGTTGATATTAGGCGCAAATGAAAATTTAGAAAGTGCAAAAGCACCAAAAAAACATACAGATAGTATCAAAAGTAATTCTAATAGGCTTTTGGAATTGGTTAATCAGATATTGGAATTAGTGAAAACAGAAAATAAAAAACGTGTTTTTGCGATTTCAAAAATTGATTTTAATGTATTTATAGAAAGTCAAATGGCAAGTTTTTCTAGTTTGGCCGATTCAAAAAAAATCATATTTCAAAATAAAATTGATCCAAGATTACAAGTTGTTTTTTTAGATATTGATGCTGTTACTAAGATTATTTCAAATTTATTAGGCAATGCATTTAAGTTTTCTTCGATTGGAGCTACCGTTTTTTTTGAAGCGCAACTAACCAAAGAGTACCTGCAACTTAAAGTGACAGATACTGGAAGAGGTATTTCTAAAGAGGAGTTGCCTTATATTTTTAATCAATATTTTTATTCTAATGTTGGATTGGAAGCCAGTTCTGGAATTGGTTTAGCTCTCGTCAATGAATTAATAAAGGCTTTGGGCGGAACTATTGATGTTACTAGTGAAAAAAATGTTGGAAGTTGCTTTACTATACATTTGCCAATAACTATAAAAGGCTTAGAAGATAATAATGTCAATTTTATGATTGTACAAAAATCAGTGGCTCATTCAAACGCTTCACAGTCCAATTTTAAAATAATTGAGAATCTAAAGAGTGAAGATGAATTAGATAGTAAAGATGATAAAAAAGTTTTGTTATTGGTAGAAGACAATGATGAATTAAGAGAATATATTAAAGAAGTTTTGGATACAGAATATTACATAATTGAAGCCATAGACGGAAAAATAGGAATTGAAAAAGCTATAGAATTTACGCCAGATATTATTATTAGCGATATTATGATGCCAAAAGTGGATGGTTTAGAATTGCTCCAACAACTCAAAAAAGACATCAGGACATCACATATTCCAATTATTATTTTGACAGCAAAGGCAAATGAAGAAGATAAATTAAAAGGATTAGAACATGAAGCCGACGATTATTTAACCAAACCATTTAATCAAATGGAATTGCTCTTGCGATTAAAAAATAGAATTTCGGCACAAAATAAAATGCAGATGAAAGCAGAAGTTTTTTCAATTCAAAATTTTAAAAACGTTGAATTGTTTTCTGCTCAAGATAAATTCTTACTATCAATAAAATTACTCATTGAGAAGCATTTGCTCGACGAATCATTTGGCCCAGATGAACTAGCCAAAGAAATTAGTTTGAGTAAAAGTCAGTTGTTACGAAAAATAAGAGCAATTACTAACGTACCTACTAGTATTTACATACGCAACATTAGATTGGAATTTGCTAAAGAAAAGTTGATAAATAAGACTGCTACTATTGCTGAAATTGCTTATCAAACAGGTTTTAGCTCACCTAATTATTTTAGCAAGTGTTTCAAAGAATATACTAATCTGACCCCAAAAGAATTTATTGAAAATATATAAAGCATTAATTTTCAATATTTTGCTATAAATCAATGCGCGATTAATATACTTTTTTGCGCATTGAGTACACCTTTATCATGTAATTCATTCATAATTTTGTTAAAAATTTTAATGATTATGAAGGTAAATTATTCAATCTATGTTTTATTACTTTTTTTTAGTTTTCCTAGTTTTGTTATAGCACAAGTAGGCATTGGTAATACTAATCCACAAGGAGCTTTAGACATAGCTACAGACACAGCACCTAATCCTACCGATGCGGATGGTTTATTAATTCCACGAGTATCGCTTTCAAATACTACAACGGCAACTGTGATTACTCCAACAGTATCAGAATTGGTATTCAATACAGCAACCATCAATGATGTCACACCGGGTTATTATTATTGGGATGCCACAAAATGGATTCGTTTGGCAACAGGTAATTTAGCTAATAGTTGGAGTACATCAGGAAATACAGGAACCGATACTACAGTTAATTTTATTGGAACTTCGGATAATTTAGATTTTGTAGCCCGAACAAACAACACTGAAAGATTTCGAATAACTAGTGATGGTGTTATTGGAATAAATGCACCAACACCAGGAAGTTTAGGAGGAGGTTTGGCTTCTCCAAGATTGGAACTTCGATCGGATAATGGGAGTACCTCAGATTTGAATATTTCTTTATTTGCTGACAATAATGCTTATGCAGCATTAAATTTTGGTAGAGCAAGAGGTACACAATTAGCCCCAACAATTATTCAAAATGGTGATCCACTTTATAGATTAGATGGCTTGGGTTACAATGGTACTTCATTCGTCAATATGGGTGGAATCAGTATGTCAGTAAACGGTGTTGCAAGTGCCACAAGTATGCCGTCGAATTTGCAATTTTTTACTACACCAAATGGAAGTTTGGCTCGTGCAGCAAGAATGACAATTAATAATTCAGGAAGTGTAGGAATAGGGACAACAACGCCAGGTGCAACGATGGATGTTGTCGGAAATATTAGATCAAATCTAAATAATGGAGGTTTTACAACTTATAATTTTAACCCAAGTAATTCTACTATTTTATTAGCAGGTTTTTATGGAACAGGAGGTAATAAACCTCAAATGCGATGGTCATATAATACTAGTTTGAATTTTTTTGATGAAGGTTTGAATTCTGCTGGTAATTTTGCAATTCAGGTAAATGACACTGATGGATTAGTTTTAGATATTAATAGAAATGTAGGTATTGGAACTTCAGCACCAACAGAAAAATTAGATGTCAATGGAAAAACAAAAACCACCAATTTTCAAATGACTAGTGGTGCAACGTCAGGCTATGTGCTGCAATCAGACGCAAGCGGTAATGCTTCTTGGACAATCAGTTCGCCAGCGTTTTTAAAAATATATTCAGCTACTGATGCATTAGTTACTCCTTTAACACAAAATATTACTGGGTCATTAATTTATATTCAAAACAGCGGATTTCCTGTATTTCCAGATGACTTACCAGATGGTTTTACCTGTACAATAGTAAATTATTCAAATTTTTCAAATACTTCAAATACATTAACAACGGCCAAGTTTATCACGCCAGCAAGCGGAACGAGTGGTGCAAGTAGTTTTACTATGGCGCCTGGAGAAACAGTAAATGTATACGTCATAACAAATACTGTAACATTACAGAAAAATTATTTTATTAAATAAATTAAATATTTTTTTCTCATTTCTTTAAAATCATTCAAATCTTTTTCCCACGATTTTCTAATGTCTTTTTCTGAAACTCCGGCTTCAATTTGCTGTTGCAATTTTTTGGTTCCAGCCAATTTTGTAAAAAACGGAGTAAAAAACTTCAATTTATCCGATGTTGTATTGTAGGCTTTTATCAACCATTTTAATTCAAGTTGTTTCACTTTTGGTATATCCGATAAATCTTCACCATAACATAAAATGTTTTTATGCATTGGATCTTTAGCTCCAAAATTAGAAATTGGTGTAAAACTAAAATCACTCTTTGGTAAATAGGGTGAACCGTAAATTTGAAATTGTTTTTCTGTTCCTCTCCCAGAGCTCACATTTGTTCCTTCAAACAAGCAAATGCTTGCATAAAGATTTATAGCTTGGTCGTTTGGTAAATTTGGTGATGGTTTTACAGGTAAACTATAACTCAATTGATGATTGTAATTTAGGCATGGTATAACTTTTAGTTTACATTGAATTCCGTTTTTCAGCCATTTTTCGCCATTTATCATTTTGGCATACTCACCAATTGTCATTCCGTGAAGTGTTGGAATTGGATGCATACCTACAAAACTCGTAAATTCTTTTTCCAATAATGGTCCGTCAACAATATTTCCGTTTGGATTTGGTCTGTCTAAAACAATAAGTTCGATATTGTTTTCGGCACAAGCTTCCATTATATAATGTAGCGACGAAATATAAGTGTAAAACCGTGCTCCAACATCTTGCAAGTCAAAAACTAAAATGTCAATTCCGGCTAATTGCTCAGCTTTTGGTTTTTTGTTTTCACCATAAAGTGAAATAATTGGCAATCCAGTTTTAGTGTCTTTACCATCAACTATATGTTCACCCGCATCGGCAGTTCCACGAAAGCCGTGTTCTGGAGCAAAGATTTTTTGAACTGAAATATTCTTTTCTATTAGAAAATCTACTAAATGTGTTTTATTTGATAAAATTCCTGTTTGATTTGAAACAACTCCAATTTTCTTATCCTTTAATAAAGGTAGATAAACAGCATAGTTATCGGCACCAGTTTTTATTGGATTATCAATAATAGAATTTGTGTTTTGTTCAGTTTCAATTCTTTTAGTGTCAACTTTCAAGTTTGAGTTGCTTCCGCAAGAGGCAGAAACAAATAAAAAGCATGAAAAAAGTAAGGAATTATTAATTAAGTATTTCATGGAGTTAATTTTAATTTATGAAAAAATCTGTATAATCTTTGGCGAAAAACTTTATGTATCTTTGTTGAAAATTAAAAAAATAATTAGTTGAACTTAGAACATTTCATAGCCAAACGCCTTATTACTGCCAAAGACCATAAAAGTAGTATATCTGCGCCAATAATAAAAATTGCCATTGCTGCTATTGCATTAGGAATAATAATGATGATAGTTTCTGTTGCTACAGGCATTGGGTTACAACAAAAAATACGCCAAAAAGTTTCTGCTTTCAACGGTCACATTATAATTTCTGCTTTCAATGGTAATCAATCTGATGTGAGCACAGATCCAATTTCTATTCATCAAAAGTTTTATCCAAAATTTAAATCTGTTCAAGGAATAAGCCATATTCAAGCAGTTGCTACAAAATTGGGAATAATTAGAACAGAATCTGCTTTCGAAGGTATTACATATAAAGGTGTAGGGAAAGATTATAAATGGGATTATATTAAAGAGTACTTGGTTTCGGGCACAATTCCAAATCTACAATCTAGCTTAAATCAAGAAGTTGTTATATCAGAATATCTAACAAATAGATTAAATCTAAAATTAGGAGATAGTTTCAATACATTTTTTGTAGATGAAGGACAAAGTAAAATGCCAAAAAGTCGTAGATTCAAGATAGTCGGGATTTATAATTCAGGGTTTCAAGAATTCGATGCTGCATTTGTATTAGGAGACATACGTCACCTTCAAAAAATCAATAATTGGCGTCCAGATCAAATAGGTTCATTTGAAGTTTTTGTTGATGACTTTACCAAAATTAATAAAAAAGGTGATGAAGTATACAATGAAACCTCTTCGATATTGAATTCACAGACTATTGTAGAAAAATATTATTATATTTTTGATTGGTTAAAGCTTTTCGATTTTAATATAATTGTCATTCTAATAATAATGATAGTGGTTTCAACAATCAACATGGTTGTAGCATTATTAGTCCTAATCTTAGAAAGAACACAAATGATAGGTATTCTCAAATCAATGGGTTCTAGTAATTGGTCAATCAGAAAAATTTTTCTTTACAATGCATTTTATTTAATTGTAAGAGGTCTTTTCTGGGGGAATTTAATTGGTCTAGGGTTGTTATTGATTCAAAAGTATTTCGGAATAATAAAACTAAATCCCGAAAGCTATTATGTAAATGTTGCTCCTGTAGAAATAAACATACTTTATATATTAGGACTAAATATTTGTACAATTGCCATTTGTCTTATTGTTTTGTTAATTCCATCCTATATAATAACCAAAATTTCACCAGCAAAAACCATTCGTTTCAATTAAGCATCGAATGTTCTGGTCCTTTTAATTTGTCCATTTTCCCACTTTCGCTACAATAAGAGCAGTTTTTAAATAAAAAGATGTTTTTATTTTCACTACAATCTGGGTTATTTAGGCAATCCATTTGATGCTAGATTCGATTTTCAGGGGTGATTTGACTTTAATATAACACTTAAGAAAATAAAATGCAAAAAACTTCATTAAACAACATGCGT
>NZ_JAYWFT010000064.1:0-2136 GCF_043778725.1 Flavobacterium sp.
ACCAACGCCTCATAATCCAAGGTTTTTTCAAAAGCAGGATAAGGTAAAAATGATTTTATCTCAGAGCCAAACATAAACACATCTTTTTTGAGGTAATAATAAAGTGGTTTTATGCCAAAATGATCTCTTACGACAATTAGTTCTTTGGTTTCATGGTCAAATATCGAAAAAGCAAATATCCCATTTAGCTTACTAAAAAGCGCAACACCATATTCTATAAAAGCATATAAAATGGTTTCTGTATCTCCTGATGATTTGAATGGATATTTGTTTTTGATTGGTTCTCTTATCTCTAAGTGATTGTATATTTCTCCATTAAATATAATTACATATCGCTTATCATGTGAAAACATTGGCTGATCTCCTGTAGGAGCGAGGTCTAGTATAGAAAGCCGTTGATGTCCTAAGCCCAGATTATCAAAAGTGTACGTTTCACTTTTATCTGGTCCACGGTGCTTTATTTGATTGTTCATAGGAACTATCAAACTTTTAGCATTTGTGTTAATTATTCCGACTATTCCGCACATAACGTTTTAGTGATTTATTTTAGACTAAAGTAATATAACAATTTTTTTGTAATTCTATTTCACTAAAAGGTCTAAAATATTTGTACTGGCAATTTTTTTTAAAATTTAAGGGTAGAGATTTAAAAATTAAGCGTTAGAGGTTGTTAATAAAATTAGTAAATCCTCAATACTATTTTTCACTTTAAGGGTAGTCTGATTAAGTAAATTGGGTTCTGAAATTGCTTTATTTACAGCAATGACCATGCTCTGTACTGAATATGGGTCAAATACAAGACTTGGTTTTACGATACTGTGTGTATATGGTAAATCTGCCGCAATTACTTTGGTATCCAACATTGCTGCTTCTATAAGACCAAGACCGACAGTTTCTAATAATGATGGATAAATGCAGAACTCCGAGGTACTAACTTCTGTGAGTAAGGCTTCATGGGATAAAAGACCTAAATTGGTTATTCTTGCGCCTTTTAAATTTAATTCAGCTATTCTTTTATGTAAGTTTTGAAAATCACTATCAGGAATGGTAAGGAAAAGTTGAGGTGTTTTATTCTGTTGAAGAAGCCGCTCCCAAGTATCTAGCAATCTTTCAAGATTCTTGTGACCATGAGGAAGGCTTGGGTAAATAAACTTGTTTTTTACTTTAAGATTAAACTTATTTTTAATCTCAGCAACTTCTTTGTCGTCAAAAAAGAGCATTTCTTTAAGAATAACATGTTCATTCGGATTATAAACCTGTTTGAATTTGTCTAAAACCAAACATGATTGAAAGATGTAGTAATCTGTACTATTCCGATTTGATCGCAGGTACAATCTTCTCAAAAAATAACTCAATTTTAGCTTAATTCCAACAAGCGATTTTCCTTCTAAGAGATGATAATTTTGAAAAAATGTAACCACTCTTATTTTTTTTTTTATACTAAAACCAGCAGGATAGTTGCCAAAGCAAAATAAGGAGACAATATTTTCTTGTCTATTGATAAATCGAGTAATTATCTTTCGCCTATTTATTACAGCATTTTCGTAGGCAATTGAATTGCTATCGTTGAGTTCGCTGATTTGGTGTCCCCATCTTTTGTCGAGCAAAGCAAAAAAAGCAATTTTTTTATAAATTAATATTCTTATAAAATAATTTAGTAAGATTGCTCCTCCTCCACTGTTTATATTTAATGCTTCGATTATTATCATTTGATAAAAAAAAATTAATGTTGATATATAAAATATTTTATTTATATATTTTGGACTAGAGTTTAAGTTTCCACTAAATAGAACTAAATTTGAGTAGAATGTTGTGCTTGTTTTTGATTTTTTTCCGAAAAATAAATTCCCATAATTATTCCAACTGCTGCATAGAAAAATATATTATTGTAAAAAACAGTATAGATAAATACTAAGAAAAAATAATTTGAAAGTACAGGATTTGAATATTTTTTTAATTTTTTTTGAATATAAAAATAAGCAAAAATATGAAGTAATATACCAATTATCCCACTTCTTGATATAATATTTATAATGAAATTTGATGGAACACTGTCTATCCTTCCATTATATTCTGTTTTTTCAAATTCCGACATATACTCAGAAGAAGGGATATTTATGGTATTAGGTCCTACGC
>NZ_JAYWFT010000065.1:0-46779 GCF_043778725.1 Flavobacterium sp.
TGAAGTTTACGGTGTTTCACAAGATGCAATTAAAATTTGTGATGGTTGTATAGAAATTCCGCAACTTGGAACCAAACATTCCTTAAATATTTCTGTTAGTGCCGGAATAGTTGTTTGGGATTTATTTCAAAAAATAAATCGATAATGAAATAAAATGCTTTAAAAAAATGAAAAATTACCCCATAAATAAAACCATACTTCTACTAACAATCTTTGTACAGTTTTTTGTTTATGCACAATCGTCTAATGTTGCTCCTATTTTAACTGCTTCAGGAAATCAAATTTATTGTCCCGGAAGTTCCATGAAAATTGTAACCAACATGACTATTGTTGATCCAGATGATGCTGGTGTTGACGCCGTTTATGTTCAAATATCGTCTGGTTATCAAATAGGACAAGATCTTTTAACTTTAACAGGTTTTCATCCCACAATAGTTAGTTCGTGGAATACGAGCACAGGAAAACTAACTCTCACTGGAATTGCAGGTCAACCCACTTATATAGCTTTGGTTGCCGCAATAAAAGACATTGAATATTCTAACAATACTACATATCCAACTGGCACAAAAACATTTTCTATTTCTATTGGCCAAGCTAATTACTTACCTTCTAATGGCCATTATTATCAATACATACCCAATATTGGTATAACTTGGAATAATGCCAAAATTGCAGCACCAACCAATTTTTATTATGGAATTCAAGGCTATTTAGCAACAATAACAGCATCCGACGAAGCACAACTTTCTGGAGCACAAGCTGCTGGAGCTGGATGGATAGGTGGTAGCGATGAGCAAACAGAAGGAGTTTGGAAATGGATGACTGGACCAGAAGCTGGTACAATTATGACTTTTACTTTTTGGAATACTGGCGAACCTAACAACCTGAATGATGAAGACTATACTCATGTAACTGCACCAGGAGTAGGAATTCCCGGCTCATGGAACGACATTTCAAATACAGGAAATTCTAGTGGTGATTACCAACCAAAAGGATATATTGTTGAATATGGCGGAATGCCTGGTGATCCTACAATTCAAATTTCTACAAGTACAACAATTACAATTCCTTCTATAACATCATCATCTGGAGCAACAATTTGTAATTCTGGCAGTGTAACTTTACAAGCCACTGCTACTATTGGAACCATAAATTGGTATACCAATGCAACTGGAGGAACATCTATTGCAAACGGAACTAGTTTTACAACTCCAATTCTAACATCAACAACAACTTATTATGCAGATGTATTTCCTGCTGGATGCACTACAGGAACTAGAACTGCAGTAACGGCAACAATAAACAATACTCCAATTATTGCTGCAACAAGTTCAGTTTCAATTTGCAGTACTGCTTCGGCACTATT
This sequence comes from Flavobacterium sp., assembly GCF_043778725.1. GTDB lineage: Bacteria > Bacteroidota > Bacteroidia > Flavobacteriales > Flavobacteriaceae > Flavobacterium. The sequence continues at coordinate 1,367 of NZ_JAYWFT010000065.1, forward strand.
GACAGCTTCGACTTCTATAGGAATTATTAATTGGTATTCTTCATCAACTAGCACAATTCCTGTAGCAACTGGTCTAAATTTTACTACGCCACTACTTACTCAAGACACTACTTATTATGTAGAAGGAAATAATAATGGTTGCCTTTCTGCTTCTAGAATTCCGGTAAACGTTTATGTTTTTCCGCTTCCTACTGTAGCTGATGAGACTAAAATACTCTGCGAAAACAGTACGATAATACTTGATACTGGGGTTTCAAACGCAACTTATTTATGGTCAACAACAGAAACTACTCCTAACATCGTTGTTACAACTCCAGGAATTTACAATGTTACAGTTACATCATTAGCGCCACAACTTTGTTCAAAGACAAAAACAATTACAGTTATTGAACATAACATTCCGCAAATTCAAGAAGTTGTGGTTGTTGGCAATTTGGCTACGATACTAATTTCTGGATTTGGCGATTTCGAATATTCTATTGACGGAATAATCTATCAAGATTCTAATGTTTTTACAGTTGCAGATGGCGGACTTTATACTGCTTTTGTTAGAGAAAAATTCAACTGTGGCGATGACCAATTGCACTTTATAGTCATCACAATTCCTGAATTTTTTACACCTAATAACGATGGAATTAATGATTATTGGATTATTAAAGGATTAATTTATTATCCGAAAGCCGAAGTGAAAATTTTTGATCGATTTGGAAAAGCAATTATAAAGTTAAGCGCTTTAAAATATGCTTGGGATGGAACTTTAAACGGAAAACTTTTAACTTCTGACGATTATTGGTACGTTTTTAAAATTGATGAAAATTCACCTGAAGTTAAAGGACATTTCTCGATGAAGCGTTAATTTATTTTTTTCTGAATTTCATTTAAAACGTACACATAATCTTCTTGATTTTTAAGAAAATCCAATTCGGAAACATCAATAATTAAAACGTTTAAATCTTTCTGAGTTTTGATATAATCAAGATAACCATTATTTATTTTTTCTAAATATTCGGCTGGAATTTCTTGCTCATAACTTCGACCTCTTCTTTTAATGTTCTGAAGTAATCGCTCGGTATTTTGATACAAATAAACATACAAATCGGGTTTTGGCATTTCTTTATAAATGATGTCAAAAAGTGTTTTGTACAATCTATATTCATCTTCGGCAAGAGTTACTTTGGCAAAAATGAGTGATTTAAAAATATGATAATCGGCAACAATAAAATCTTTAAACAAATCAAATTGTGCCAAATCATCAGAAATTTGCTGGTATCTATCGGCCAAGAAAGACATTTCTAACGGAAAAGCATAGCGGTTTTGATCTTTATAAAATTTGGGTAAAAAAGGATTGTCCGCAAATCGTTCTAAGACAGTTTTAGCATTAAAATCTTCAGCTATTTTATAAACCAAAGTTGTTTTTCCTGCGCCAATATTTCCTTCAACAGCAATATAATTGAACGTATCCAATTTGATTTTATTCAGAGGCGATTGCAATGGAGAAATTTTTAGGCATTTCCCTTTATCATCACAATTTGAAATTAAATCTGAAATGCTTTTTTGAAAAATCGGATGGATCCAATCGGATACAATTTCCTTCATTGGAAGCAAAACAAAGAGACGTTCGTGCAAAAATTTATGTGGCACTTGTAATGAGTCACTTTCAATAATTTCATCATCAAAAGCTACAATATCTAAATCAATAATTCGCGCTTGATAATCACCACTATCATTTCTAATTCTACCTAGTTTCTTTTCGGCTTTTAAAATGCTTTTTAAAACCTTTTGCGAATTTTTGTGCGTGTGTACTAAAACTGCGCAATTATAAAAAGAATCGCTTTCAAAACCCCAAGAATCAGATTCGTAAAGAGACGAAACTTTGACAATTGTCCCTACTTCATTGTGCAACAAATCTATACATTGCTCAATGTTTTCAAGGCGATTGCCCTGATTACTACCTAAAGAAAGTATGACTTGATGTTGCTTATTCATATCTCGCAAAATAACTAAAAGAATTTCAGAATTGAAGTATATTTGTGCCTTCTGTTGATAACTATTTTTATTTTAGAAATAAGTCAATGGTTTGTAACAAATTACCTTTAAACACTACTAATTAAGAAAATGATATTACTATGAAATTTTTAGGAAACGTATTAGCCACAATAGTTGGAATATTTGTTTTTTGCATGATTTGCTTTTTCGGATTACTACTTATTGGAGCATTGCTGGGAAGTGGAGAAGAAACTGTTAAAGTAAAAAATAATTCAGTGATTGAATTAGATTTGTCAAAAATCAATTATGATTATGCTGGAAAAGTAAATTTTAAAGATTTTGATTATTTTAAAGCGCAACACGACGGTTTATCTGATGTCTTAAAAGCTATTGAATATGCAAAAACCGACGATGATATTAAAGGTATTTCAATACTAAATAATGTTTCAAATCTTGGGATTGCCCAAACAAAAGCACTCCGTGATCAATTGGAGGATTTTAAAAAATCGGGTAAATTTATTTATTCTTATGCCGATGTTTATTCGCAAAAAGATTATTATTTAAATTCTGTTGCCAATACTATTTACATCAATCCAATTGGTGAATTAGAATTTAAAGGTTTGTCGGCAGAAATAATGTTTTTCAAAGATTTCCAAGAAAAATCAGGTCTAAAGATGGAGGTAATTCGCCATGGCAAATATAAAAGTGCCGTTGAACCATTCCTTGAAAATAAAATGAGTGATGCCAATAGAGAGCAAACTACAGCCTTACTAAACTCGCTGTGGAATTCAGTAGTAACAGAAGTTGCTAAAAGCAGAAAAATTTCTGTTGAACGATTAAATCAAATTGCTGATGGACTTTTAGCCAGAACACCAGAAATGGCAAAATCTGAAAGATTAATTGACAAAATTGCTTATGAAGATGTGTATCACAACGACATTAGAAAAGCATTAAAAGTAGATCAAGACGAAGATTACAACAAAGTTTCCATTGCAGATTATGCTGATAAAATAGCTACATCAAGCATCAACTTTGAAGCTAAAGATAAAATTGCCATCATTTATGCACAAGGAGAAATTGCAAGTGGTGAAGGCGATGTAAATGTTATTGGCGAAGGTTCAATGCGCCGTTCATTACAAGAAGCAAGAAAAGATAAAAACGTAAAAGCAATTGTACTTAGAATAGATAGTCCTGGTGGAAATGCTTTAACATCTGAACTAATTTGGAGAGAAATAGAATTGACCAAAAAAGTAAAACCAATTGTTGTTTCTATGGGTAATTATGCAGCATCTGGCGGATACTATATTGCTTGCAATGCTAATGAAATTTTTGCAGAAGCCAATACAATAACTGGTTCTATTGGAGTTTTCGGGATATTGCCAAACTTTACCGTTGCAGCCGAAAAAATTGGCTTGGATATTGAACAAGTTAGAACACATACCAATGCTTCGGGTTACAGTCCTTTTAAACCATTGGATGATAATTATAGAGCCTTTGCTCAAGAAGGTGTTGAACATATTTACAGCACATTTGTAAACCGAGTTTCGGCTGGAAGAAAATTAACATTTGAGCAAGTTGACGCCATTGGACAAGGAAGAGTTTGGAGTGGACAAGATGCTTTAAAAATTGGTTTGGTAGATAAAATTGGAGGAATGGACGAAGCAATTATTGAAGCTGCAAAACTTGGAAAAACATCTAAATACAGAACTCAAGATTACCCTGAATTTGAAAAAGATTTTGGCGATGTCCTAGCACAATTTGGACTAGCACAAAGCAAAGAAAGCATGATTAAAGAAGAGATTGGCGAGAAAAACTACGAAATGCTTCAACGTATTAAAGTTATGACAACTCAAAAAGGCGTTCAAGCAAGAATGGCTTATGAATTAAAAATAAATTAAAAACAATTGGGTTAGTTGTTTATATCCGTCTTGTTGAAAAACGAGGCGGATTTTTTTTGTAAAATGATTTCTACATAGTTGAATTTATACAACATTTTATGAAAATTTTACAAATCTTAACTGTTATAAAACACTAAATTTGTAGTTAAAACTAAGAAGTGAGCGTGCTATTTAGAGAAAATCATATTAAAAGAAACAACATGGTAAAGAAAATTTTAAAAATAATAGGTATTGTTTTGTTGCTACTTGTAGTTGCAGCCTTTGCTATTCCTTATTTATTTGAAGATCAAATTAAGGCAAAAATTGCAAAATCCATAAATGAAAATGTTGATGCAACTGTTGCTTTTAAAGATGCCGATTTAAGTTTGTTTAAAAGTTTTCCGAGCGCCAATGTTTCTATTGAAAAACTGTCTATCATCAACAAAGCACCTTTTGCTGGAGACACTTTAGTTTCGTTTGACGAGCTAAATTTAAAAATGTCTGTAATGGAACTTTTTAATAGCGACGATGAACCAATGAATATTGAAGGTCTTTCTTCTAAAAATGGTTTAATTAATATTATTTTCAATAAAGACGGAGTTGGAAATTATGATATTGCTTTAAAAAATGCAGAGAAAAAGCCCGACGATGGCAAAAGCAAACCTTTAGCTTTTAAAATAAAAGAATATGAAGTAGAAAATTTCAAGTTCAAATATTATGATGAATCTTCAAAAATTTCGATGGTTTTAGACAGCATCAATCATTCTGGAACTGGCGATTTTGCTAACGATGTTTTGGACCTTACTACTAAGACTACCGCTAAAGTTTCATTGAATATGGATAAAATGAATTATATGAATAAAGTAGCCATTTCATTAGACGCTATTTTAGGAATTGATTTAAAAAATAGCAAATATACTTTCAAAGAAAACAAGGCAAAAATCAATGAATTGCCATTAGAATTTGATGGATTCCTTCAAATGGTTGATGCTGGACAACAATATGATTTAAAATTTAAAACTCCAACTTCATCATTCAAGAACTTCTTAGGATTAATTCCTTCGGCTTATTCAAGCAGTTTAGACAATGTAAAAACTTCTGGCGATTTTACTGTTGTAGGTTTTGCAAAAGGATTGCTTTCTGACACTACTGTTCCAAAATTTAATATTGCAATTGCTTCTAACAATGCCTCTTTTCAATATCCAAATTTACCAAAATCGGTTAAAAACATTGTTATTGACACTAAAATCATTAATGAAACTGGTGTGATGAATGACACTTATGTAAATTTAGACAAGCTTTCATTTTCTATTGATCAAGATGTTTTTAGTGCTAAAGCAACTATTAAAAACGTAGCAACAAATGCATTAGTTGATGCCGCTTTAAAAGGAACAATCAATTTAGGAAATCTTTCTAAAGCTTATCCTATTAAATTAGAAAAACCACTTTCTGGTATTTTAAAAGCCGATGTGACTACAAAATTCGACATGGCATCGGTAGAGAAAAGTCAATATGAAAACATCAATAATGCAGGAACTATGAGTTTGTCTGGTTTTAAATATGTTGATGAAAACGGAAAAGCAATGAACATAAGTACTGCTTTGGTTCAGTTCAATCCAAGCAGAGTGAATTTGCAAGAATTTAAAGCTACAACAGGAAAAAGTGATTTAAGTGTAACTGGAGTTTTAGAAAATTTCTACGGATTTGTATTCAGAAATCAAGAACTAAAAGGAAATTTCAACTTAAATTCTAATCAATTAGCAGTTGACGATTTTATGACAACTGCCGAACCAACAAAAACAGAAGCTAAAGCAAAAACAGAAGCAATGAAAATTCCTGCTTTCTTAAATTGCTCACTTACAGCAAAAGCAAATACAGTATTGTATGATAATTTAACGTTGAAAGATGTTACAGGAAAATTAATTGTAAAAGACCAAGCGGTAACTTTAGAAAATGTAAAAACCAATATTTTTGGAGGTCAAATTGGCGTAAACGGAATGGTTTCTACCAAAGAAGAAACACCAAAATTCAATATGAATTTGAATCTAAATCAAGTTGACATTGCACAATCGTTTACACAATTGGATATGTTGAAAAAAATTGCTCCAATTGCTGGAATCATCAACGGAAAATTAAATTCGACTATAAAACTTTCTGGAAATCTTGATGCCAATGAAATGACACCCGACTTAAAAACACTTTCTGGTGATTTATTAGGTCAATTACTTTCTACTACAGTCAATTCTAGCAATTCAACTTTATTGACAGCTTTGACAAGTAATATCAAATTTTTAGACATGAAAAAACTAAATTTAAATGATATAAAAGCAGCAATATCGTTTAAAGACGGAAAAGTAAATGTAAAACCATTTGATATAAAATACCAAGACATAAAAGCAACTGTAAGCGGTACACATGGATTTGACCAATTGATGAATTACAATTTGAAATTGGATGTTCCTGCAAAATATCTTGGTACAGAAGCCAATGCTTTAATTGCAAAATTAACTCCGGCAAACGCAGCAAAATTGGATAACATTCCAGTTAATGCAATTATTGGAGGATCGTTTTCACAACCAAAAATCACTACCGATTTAAAAGCTGCGACAACAACATTAGTTACTAATTTGGTTAAACAACAAAAAGAACAACTAATTGGTAAAGGAAAAACAGAGCTAGAAAACTTGATTAACAAGAACAAAAAACCTGGTGACACAACAAAAACGAGCGTTCCTGCAACCAAAGAAGAAGTAAAAACTAAAGCAAAAGATTTACTTAATGGCTGGTTAAAGAAAAAAGAAAAGCCAAAAGAAACTACAACGCCATAACTAAAAAGCGCTTTCAGAATTTGAAAGCGCTTTTTTTACAAACTAATCTTAACAACGTAACCTTCAAAAGTTCTTACGTTAAAAACAGTTCCGTCTTCAAAAATTAAATACTGTCCTTTTATTCCTTTTAATTTTCCTGTGAAATTTGGTAGTTTATCAAGATTTAAACTCGAAACTTTCTTTGGATATTCCAAAACTGGAAAATGTAAATCATACAAATCATCTTTCTCCGGATGAAAATAATCTTGCACTTCCTTCGGAATTAAATATTTTAAACTTGCACGTTCTTTGATTAAATCAACAGGAAGATAGTCGTTTTTTAGCATTTTTTGCCAATTGGTTTTATCTGCAAAATGATTTTTCAAAGCAACTTCTGTAATTCCGGCTAAATACCTGTTTGGAACTTCCACAATCGGAATGGCTTGAACCGCACCTTGATCAATCCAACGTGTTGGTACTTGCGTTTTTCTAGTTACACCAACTTTTACTTCGCTTGATAAAGCCAAATAAACAATATGCGGTTGCAATTGCACCTTTTTTTCATACTCTAAATCTCTGTCTTCAATGTCTAAATGCGCAGTAGATAATTCAGGTTTCATAATCCAATCACCAGCAGATGCACTGCTCATAAAACAATCGTAACAAAATCCTTGACGGAAGATTTTCTTCTTTTTACCGCAATTTAAACATTGGTAACCCAGAAAATTAATTTCTAATGTTTTATCCAATAATTGATTCATGTTTAAAAAACTATTCTCAAAAACCAAGTAATATTGAATTGGATTGGAATATTCGGTTTGCATTTTGGTAAGAACGCCTTCGTAAATCATTTATTTAAAGTTTCAGGTTTAAAGTTTCTAGTTCAACAAAATTTGTTATTTTTGGTAAAGTTAATATTCTAATTTCAAACTTCATATTTCAAACTTAGTAAATCGTACCTTTATATGCCTTTTCCTATAATTAATTCTATTGCTACTTGGGTTTTAAAACAGCGCATTCATCAGATTGAGTTGTTTTTAAAATACCCTAATGAAGTTCAGGATGAGTTGCTTATGAATTTAATTCGCAATTGTGAAGAAACAGTTGTTGGCAAAAAATACGATTTTGAATCGATTAGAAATTACAAAACTTTTACCGATCGCGTTCCTGTTTCTACCTACGAAGAATTGGAACCAATGATAGAACTTACTAGAAAAGGCGCACAAAATGTTTTTTGGAACACACCTATAAAATGGTTTGCCAAATCGAGCGGCACTACCAATTCCAAAAGTAAATTTATACCTGTAAGTAGCGAAGCATTAGAGGATTGCCATTATAAAGGAAGCAAAGATTTGTTGTGTATGTACTTGAATAACAACGAAAATTCCGATATGTTTCTGGGTAAGAGTTTGCGTCTTGGAGGAAGTTCTCAAATTTATGAAAACAACAATACTTCGTTTGGCGATTTGTCGGCCATTTTAATTGAAAATATGCCTATGTGGGCCGAATTTAGTAGCACACCAAGCAATAAAGTTTCGTTAATGAGCGAATGGGAAACCAAATTGACTGCAATAATTAATGAAACTAAAACCGAAAATGTTACCAGTTTTGCTGGAGTTCCTTCATGGATGTTGGTTTTACTGAATAGAATTTTGACCGAAACTAACAATTCTAATTTGATGGAATTGTGGCCCAATCTCGAAGTTTATTTTCATGGTGGCGTAAATTTTGAACCTTACAGAGAACAATACCAAAAAATTCTGCCAAATACTGATTTCAAATATTATGAAATCTACAATGCATCTGAAGGATTTTTTGCCATTCAAGATTTGAATTATTCTAATGATTTATTGTTGATGTTGGATTACGGAATTTTCTACGAATTTATTCCGATGGATACTTTTGGAACTTCAAATCAAAAAATCATCCGATTGGCAGATGTTGAATTGTTTAAAAATTACGCCATTGTAATTACAACTAATTCAGGATTATGGCGTTATATGATTGGCGACACAGTTCGATTTACTTCGTTAAAACCTTACAGGATTAGAGTTTCGGGAAGAACCAAACATCACATTAATGTTTTTGGTGAAGAATTAATGGTTGAAAACACCGATTTAGCCATTGCCAAAACTTGTTCTGCTTTACACTGTGAAGTTAAAGATTATTCGGTTGCTCCTATATTTATGAAAAACAAGGAAAAAGGCGCACACGAATGGATGATAGAATTCAAGAAACATCCCGAAGATATTGCGCAATTTCAAAAAGTATTGGATGAAACTTTGCAAACAGTAAATTCTGACTACGAAGCCAAACGTTATAACAACATGACATTGAGTCAATTAAAAATAAATGTTGCAAGAGAAAATTTATTTTATGATTGGTTAAAAGAGCAAGACAAATTGGGCGGACAACATAAAATTCCGAGATTGTCTAACGAACGTGATTATTTGGAACAGTTGATTGGGATGCAGACGACTATAAATTCAGATAAAATCTAGAAATGAAAAAAATAATCCTATTTCTGCTAATTGCAATTTTCTTAATTTCCTGCGGACCAAGAAGAATGAAATGTTATGGAAAACGCTGTGTAGAAAATTCCATTAAAAAAGAAAATTCTAATAAAAGAACTTCTTAAAACCTCAACTTTTTTTGAAAACAAAATTATACGTTTCTTTATTTTGCGTTGCCTTTTTTTGGGGAACAACTTTCTTGGGTATTCGCATTGGAATTGAAACTATTCCTCCATTTTTAGTGGCTGGAATTCGAAATTTACTGTCTGGATTTATCATTTTCTTTTATCTATTGTTCCAACGGAAATTGGAGCCAATAAATCCGCGTCAACTGTTGCGTGCCTCTATTTTGGCGTTTATGATGATTGTTTTAGCCAACGGATTGACAACCTATTCTGAAAAATACATCACTAGCGGATTGGCATCTTTAATTTCAACACTATCTCCGTTTTTTGTATTGGTTTTAAATTTAATCTTGGGTAACGAAAAACTTTCTATAAAAACCATTCTCGGAATTTTGCTAGGCATGTTTGGAATATTCTTAATTTACCAAAACAGCCTTTCCGATTTATTAAATCCTGAGTATCGACAAGGTGTTTTTGCTATTTTAATTGCCGTTTTAATGTGGTCCATTGGAACTATAATTACTAAAAAAGGAAGTACAAACTCGTTGACAATGCTAATGAGTGTAAGTGTTCAAATGATTATTGCTGGAGTGATTTTGACATCAATTCAATTTGCAATTACGCCAACAATTTCAACAGAAAATTGGTCGTTACGAAGTATTTTAGCTATAGTTTATTTGGCATTATTTGGTTCGGTTGTGGGTTATGTTGCCTATAGTTATTTGATTTCGCAATTGCCATCTACTAAAGTTTCTGTTTTATCCTATGTAAATGTTGTCGTAGCATTATTCTTAGGCTGGTTAATTCTAGATGAAGTAATTACAAGTAGAATTATCATTGCAGCATCGTTAATTATTGGCGGCGTTTTTATTGTAAATTATAAAAAAGCAAAATAAATTCCTTTTTCGTTGTAACATTTATTGCTGATAAAAGTCTTATGATAAATCATCAATCAAATCAATCGCAATGAAATCATTATTCTTAGCATCAGTATTTCTTTTGACAACTAGTTTATTTGCACAAGAAACAAAAACTGAAAATGACACTGTAAAGAAAAAAGTTACTACACTTGACGAAGTAACTATTAAGACACAAAAGAAATTCATCAAAGTAGAATCGGACAAAACAACAGTTGCTATTAAAGACAACGCTATGTTAAGTACCGGAACTGCTTATGATGCTGTAAAAAAACTACCTGGAGTTATTGCTGCACCAACTGGTGGATTAACGCTAAACGGAAAAGGAGTTGCCATCTATATTGACGGTTCACCAAGTACTTTAAGCGGAAGTGATTTAGAAAATTATTTATCGTCATTGCCTGCAAATGTAATAGAAAAAGTAGAGTTAATCTATAATCCTGGAGCAGCATTTGATGCCAATGCAAGTGGTTCTGTAATTAATTTAGTAACAAGTTCTAAACGATTAAAAGGCATCAACGCAAGTTTCAACATCAATTATAATTTTAATAAATATCAAAAACCTAGTCCGCAGATTTTATTGAATGGAAAAACAAAAAAACTAAGCTGGCAAACCATGATGGGTTATAATTATATTGACAGAGAGCAACGTTCCAAAAACGGACAAACCTTTACTTCTTTTGATCCTGATAAATATATTGACCAACAGAAATTGACGGTAACAACCAACAGAAATTTCTACATGCGTCTTGGAACCAATTACAAACTGAGTGATAAATCTAATTTATTGTTCAATTATAATTCAACTTACAGTAACGATAGAGACGTTTTTAATGCAGCAACAACTGGTTCTGAAATTTCGGATTATTTAAATTCTGGGATTTCTAAAACAAAAAGCAGCAACCATGAGCTAAGTTTGCAATATAAAACCAAACTAGACACTATAGGAAGAACGCTTGATGTTGTGGCTTTTACAAATGTTTTTGACAGAAATCCAAATTCTAAGTCAAATGCATTTGAAAACAATACTTCTAGCTACAACAACTTTAAAAATGACTTTGGATTGCTAAATTATTACTTGAAATATGATTTTGCAATTCCGTTTGAGAAATTAAAATTATCGATAAATACTGGTGGAAAATTCAACACTATTAAAGTAAACAATACAGGAAATTACAATTTTAATTCGCCTACAAACCAAGTAATTGACTTTGATTATAAAGAAACTAATTTGGCATTTTATGCCGAGGCTAGACAAAAAATCAAGAAGTTTAATCTTACGGTTGGACTGCGCTATGAAGATTTTAATGTGGACAGAACAGGAATTGTTGACAACAATAGAACGGATATTAATTTTAAAAACAAAAATTTATTTCCAAATGTAAGTGCATTATATGAAGTTACAGACAATGTAAATATTAGTGCTTCTTATTCTAGAAAAATATCACAACCAAGTTACGGTGTTTTAGATCCAAATGGTGGAAATTTTGACCAATACAATTCGTCAAGCGGAAATTTATTGTTGAATCCTTCGTTTTATGACAATTATGAATTGAAAGTTACGGCTATGCAATTTGTGCAACTTGGAGGAAATTATACTGTTGCAAAGGACCATAATTTATTCATCTTTAATGCCAATCCAGGAGAATTGGTAAGTACGCAAACCTTCCAACAATTTGACCGTTTTAAAACGATGAGTGTTTATGCTAATTTTCCAATTCCTTTAGATTATTTCTTTAAAGGGAAAGAAGAATTTAAAAAACGAATGAACAACATCGACAAGATGAATTACATTTTCTTGAACATAAACTACATCAAGAATCTAACCGAAGGTTATAATTTTTCATTCAAAGCAAAACCAGTTTGGAACTATGCAGCACAAGCCCAAATTATGCTACCTTGGGATATTAAAAGCAGCATGACTTATTTTATTCTTCCCTCTGGTGGAGTTTGGGAAATTTATAAAATTACAAAACCAATACAACAGTTTGATATTTCTTTGAACAAGGATTTTATGAATAAAAAACTAAAATTAGGAATACACTTGTTTGATGCTTTCAATCAAAATGAAGTAAATGCAATAGTTTCATCAACAAATTTGGAAACTAAATTTTATGAGAAAAATGACTCAAGAAACTTTAGAATATCATTAACTTACAATTTTGGAAACTTAAAATTACAAAATGAAAACACTACAATTGAAACCGAAAAAGTAAAAAGTGGTGGAGGAATGGTGAAATAAAATTTCATTTTTAAAAACAAAAAATCCCGATTAACTCGGGATTTTTTGTTTTTATTTAAGAAGCAATTTCCAATCGTTTCAATAAATTTTTATTTAAAGTATCTTCGGTGTAAGCTCTGTCAATGTGAAGTTCTTTTTCGCTTGAACTTGGCAAATCATACATTGCATCGGTTAAAATAGCTTCGCATAACGAACGCAATCCACGCGCACCTAATTTGTATTCTAACGCTTTGTCAACAATATAATCTAAAGCTTCATTGTCAATAGTGAACTTTACTTCGTCCATTTCGAAAAGCTTTTTGTATTGTTTGATTAACGCATTCTTAGGTTCGGTTAAAATAGAACGTAATGTTTCTCTATCCAATGGATCCATGTGTGTCAATACTGGCAAACGACCAATAATTTCTGGAATCAATCCGAAATCTTTAATGTCTTTTGGAATAATGTATTGCAGCAAATTTTCCTTGTCGATATTATCGGTGTTTTTTGAAGTTGTATAACCAACAGCTTGACGGTTTAAACGTTTTGAAATAATACGTTCAATTCCGTCAAAAGCACCACCAGCAATAAACAAAATGTTTTGCGTGTTTACCTCAACAAACTTCTGGTCTGGATGTTTTCTTCCTCCTTTTGGTGGGACATTTACAACCGTTCCTTCCAATAATTTTAGTAATGCTTGTTGTACACCTTCACCCGAAACATCACGCGTTATTGATGGATTGTCGCTTTTACGAGCAATTTTATCAATTTCGTCAATGAAAACTATTCCGCGTTCAGCTTTAGTAACATCGTAATCTGCAGCTTGAAGCAGTCGTGTTAAAATACTTTCTACATCTTCACCAACATAACCAGCTTCGGTAAGCACTGTTGCGTCAACAATTGCTAATGGAACGTCTAGCATTCTAGCGATAGTTTTGGCTACCAATGTTTTTCCAGTTCCAGTTTGTCCAACCATAATGATGTTTGATTTTTCAATTTCTACATCATCATTCGAGCTTTGTTGCATCAATCTTTTGTAGTGATTGTAAACTGCCACAGACATTACTTTTTTGGTTTGGTCTTGACCAATTACATATTCATCAAGGAATGCTCTGATTTCTTTTGGCTTGCGCAAAACTAAATCGGTAGCAATTTTCACATTGGAATTGGTTTTTAGTTCTTCTAAAATAATTCCGTGAGCTTGTTCGATACAGCGGTCGCAAATGTGTGCGTCAATACCAGCAATTAATAAATTGGTTTCTGGTTTTTTTCTTCCGCAGAAGGAACATTCTAATTTTTCTTTTGCCATTTTTTATAGTCAAAAGTCTTAAAGTCAAAAGTCTTAAAGTCGTAGCGGTGCTTTTGACTTTTGACTTTTGACTTTCGACTTAAATTTATCTTCTTAAAACTTCATCAATCATTCCGTATTCTTTTGCTTCGTCGGCAATCATCCAATAATCGCGTTCTGAATCTTTGTGCACTTTGTCAAATGTTTGTCCTGAATGGTGCGAAATAATGTTATACAATTCATCTTTCAATTTCAACATTTCACGCAAGTTGATTTCCATATCAGTTGCAACACCTTGTGCGCCACCAGAAGGTTGGTGAATCATTACACGAGAATGTGGCAAAGCCGAACGTTTTCCTGCCGCGCCAGCACAAAGTAAAACTGCTCCCATTGAAGCTGCCATTCCTGTACAAATTGTTGCTACATCTGGCTTGATGTATTGCATTGTGTCATAAATTCCTAATCCTGCATAAACGCTTCCGCCTGGAGAATTTAGGTAAATTTGAATGTCTTTAGATGCATCCGCACTTTCTAAAAACAGTAATTGTGCTTGAACGATATTGGCAATTTGATCGTCAATTCCTGTTCCAAGAAAGATGATTCTGTCCATCATTAATCTAGAAAAAACGTCTAGTTGTGAAATATTCAATTGACGTTCTTCAATAATATAAGGAGTCATGTTTGTTGGAGTCATTGCGCCAACAATTTTGTCATAATACATTGCGTTTACACCTTGGTGTTTGGTAGCAAATTTTTTAAATTCTTTTCCGTAGTTCATTTTAAATTTTAGTTTAAAAGGTTTATATGCTTAAAAGTTTAAAGTTGTTGGACTAAAACTTATATTTTTTTATACTAATGCAAAGGTCGTACCTTTTATTTTATGTGACAAACTGTCTGTTGATTTAGCCCAGATAGCAGTGAAAAGCTTTTGGCAGTTGAAAACCAATTTTTGTTGTTGCAAAAAAGCGACCAAAGGAAGCTCTTTTTGTGGCTTACAAAAATGGTTAGAAACAAGAAAACTTGAAACGTATAGCTGGATTGGTTTCTAAAAAAATTGAGCGTCAAAAATAAACATTTCTGACGCTCAAATATACTAATTATTTTATAATTTATTCGTTGTACATTGCTGCTACAAATTGCTCATAAGTAACTTCTTTAGTTGTTGGATTTGCTTTTTCTACAAATAATTTCAACATTTTGTCGGCTACAACTTGCTCTGATAATCTTTTTACTTCGTCTTGGTTAGACAAAACTCGAGCCACGATTGATTCTACTTCAGCATCCGTTGGATTTGTTTGCCCGAATTGTGCCATTTGTTGACGAATTGAAACTGAAGTAAATGATTTTAAATCTTCAAAATTTACTTGGATATTACTTTGAGCCAAAGCTTTACCTTCGATTAATTGAAAACGCAATCCTTTTTCTGAACGGCTGTATTCTACTTCTGCTTCTTGTGGAGATAATTTTTTATCACCTACAGTTTGCAACCATTTTACTAGGAATTCTTTAGGTAAGTCGAATTTATTGTTTTCGATTAGGAAATCTTGAACGTCTGCCATTAATTTTTGATCTGCTTGTGTAGCAAAATGTTTTTCGGCATCTTCTTTGATTTTTGCTTTTAACTCTTCTACTGAATTTACATTTCCTGGTCCGAACAATTTATCGAATAATTCTTGGTTTAATTCTGCTGGATCATGTGCTACAACTTCGTCAATTGTAAATGTCACTTCTACATCTAAATCGTGAACATCGTCATGAGAAACTGCAAGGTAATCCATCAATTTGTGAGCATCGTGAAACAAACCTTTGGTATTCAATGTGATCACGTCTCCAACTTTTTTACCAATGAATGATTTTGCAACATTTTCATCAGCAAGTTCTTCTAAATCTATAGTTGAACGGTTATTGATTGCTGCAGTCTCGTTTACAAAAGTTCCAGAAACATCATTTCCTTCTGCAACAACATCTTTAGAAACTACTGCACCATATTGTTTTTGAATTCTTGCAATTTGTGCGTTTAACATGGTGTCATCGGCAATGATTTGATATTTTACAACATCGCTTTTTGCGTCAAGATCAATTTCAAAATTTGGTGCTAAACCAATTTCGTATTCAAAAGTTAGTTCTTCTGCATCCCAAGAAAAATCAGGGTTTACTTTAGGAAGTGGTGTTCCAAGAAGGTTGATTCTTTCTGACTGTAAAAAACGCTCAAGCGCTAGATCTACTACTTTTTTTACTTCTTCAACTTTTATAGCAGCACCATATTGTTTTTCTACCAATGCTTTTGGCACGGCACCTTTACGGAAACCTTTTACAGTTGCCAATGGCATTTTTTCATTTATTCTTTTAGCTACTTGACCTTTATAATCCATGTGCGGAACGGTAAGTACAATTACTTCATTTACTGCATCAATTGCAACTCTTTTAATATCCATCTTTGATAATAATTTACATAATAAAATTGGGTTGCAAAATTATAACATTTCTGCAACCCAACCAATTTTATTTTATTGATTTTTAAAGTATTATTTTGATTCGCCTGTAAGTTGATAAACCAATGATTGTGAAAGTGATAAAATAACACTAAAGAACAAAGCTGTCCAGAAAGAACTCACATCGAAACCATCAACAAAATGATCGCAAAGCATTATTATTACTGCATTTATTACTAACAAAAACAATCCGAGGGTAAAAAAAGTTACTGGTAATGTTAACAAAACCAGCACTGGCTTTACAAAAAAGTTTAGTAATCCTAGAACAATTGCAACGGTTAAAGCTGTTGTAAATTGATCGACCACTATACCTTTCATGAGATAAGAAATAGCCATAACTAGTAGTGCTGTGATTAGTATTCTTAAAAGAAGTTTCATATAAAATATTTAAGATTAAGTTATAAAAATATTAAAAAAATTGTTTCGATTAAAATTATCTTTATATTTGTTGTTATTAACTAAAAAAAAAAAACGATGAAAAAACTTTTACTTTCTGTTTTATTAGCTGGTGGACTGAGTGCTAGCGCTCAAACGGCTTTGTCCGAAACCTTTCAAGGGACTACTTTCCCTCCAACAGGATGGACTACAGCAACAGGCGTATCTACAAGGCCATGGGGATTTACGACAGACGTTTTCAATGCAACTGGACAGACAACTTTCAATATTACTGGAGGAAAATCTGCTGCAATTGGATGGATTGCTCAAGACAATGATGCGCATTTAACAAGTCCTTCTTTTAGTTTAGTTGGATATACAGATGCTAGTTTTGCTTTCAACACTAAAATTGGATATGAATATATGGTTTCTCCTTTTCCAAGTGGTGATTTATTTGCTAAAGTTTCAATTAATGGTGGAACAAGTTGGACAACTTTATGGGTAGAAGAAGACGAAGGCGTTTTTGCAGATTATGCAACATTAGCAATAACTTTAGACCTTACGCCTTATGTTGGACAAGCAAATGTTATGGTAAGATTTCAATATGTAGGCAATGATGCAGATTCAGTATCTGTTGATGACGTTGTGGTTTCTGGAACTTTAGGGTTGAATGATGTTATTTCTTCTAAATTTTCTACTTTTCCAAATCCAGTTAAGGATATAATTAACCTAAGAAATGCTCAAGCTACTAGTGTGTCTAATATTACAGTTACTGACATTAATGGTAGAATTATTAAAAACTTAGAAGTTGATAATTTATCTGAAGTCCAAATCAACGTTTCTGAATTAAACGCAGGTATTTATTTTATGAATATCACATCAGATTCTGGTAAAGCCGTTAAGAAATTTATTAAAAGCTAACTAGAAAATAACTAAATTTTCAAATAAAATCCTTTTCATTGATTTGAAAAGGATTTTTTTATTTTAAAAAGCTAATTGTTATCTCAAAAAACAACTTTGGGTTTTCGGCATGAAGCCAATGCCCAACATTAGGAATTGTGGCCAACTCAATATTGGGAAAATGTTTTTTTATTTCGGGCAAATCTGAATCTACTATATATTTAGAATTTCCTCCTCTAATAAATAAGGTAGGTTTTTCAAAAAAAGCTCCTTGTGGTAAAGCAGTTCCAATGACGTCCATTTTTTCATTAAAAACTTTAAGATTAAATCTAAAATCTAATTGACCTGGTTCTACCCAATACAAGTTTTTCATCAGGAATTGTCTTGTTCCAAAATCGGGAATGTATGGAAACAAAGTTTCTTCGACTTCTGTTCGGGTTGGTTTGGTTGAAAAATCTATAGTATTCAATCCAGCAAAAATATCTTGATGATGTGGTGTATAATATTTAGGTCCAATATCAGCAACAACAAGCTTTTCTACCATGTCTGGATAAGTAGTTGCAAATAACATAGCGACTTTTCCGCCCATAGAATGACCTATAATAGAAACTGTATCTAAATTATTTGTTCTACAATATTCTAAAACATCTTGCGACATAACATCGTAACTAAAATCATCCGAATGAAAGCTTTTTCCGTGATTTCTCAAATCTAACATGTGCGTTTGAAAACCTTCGGAAGCATAAAGTGAACCAAATGACTTCCAATTGTCAGACATTCCAAGAAATCCATGAATAATTAATAATGGCTTTCCTTGTCCTTCAACTCTTGAGTATAACATAATTTTATTATTTCAATTTTTGCAAATACATATTTACAACATTATCTAAGCCTAAATACAATGCTTCAGATATTAGCGCATGACCAATAGAAACCTCTAACAATCCCGGAATATTTTCTTTAAAAAATTTAATATTGTCTAAACTTAAATCATGACCCGCATTTATTCCTAAACTTAATTCGTTTGCAAAAATTGCAGCTTTAGTATAAGGTTCTATTCCGTTTTGATTTCCCAAACTGTATTGATATGCAAACTCTTCGGTGTACAATTCAATTCTGTCTGTTCCTGTAGCTTTTGCTCCTTCAACCATACCAAGAATTGGATCTACAAATATTGAAGTTCTAATTCCGTTTCGTTGAAACTCTTGAATAACTTCGGTTAAATAAGATTGATTTTTTATAGTATCCCAACCAGCAGAGGAAGTAATTGCACCAACAGCATCTGGCACCAAAGTAACTTGCTCTGGCTTACATTCTAAAACCAAATCAATAAAATTGTGTAGCGGATTACCTTCTATATTGAACTCGGTATAGACAACTTTTTTTAAATCGCGTGCATCTTGATAGCGAATATGTCGTTCGTCTGGACGCGGATGTATTGTAATTCCTTGTCCTCCAAATTTTTGGATATCCGAAGCAAATTGTAATAAATTGGGCACATTTCCGCCACGTGCATTTCTTAAAGTTGCTATTTTGTTGATATTTACACTTAACTTTGTCATAATTTCTTTGTCTTCAAATTATACAAATTTTCAAAAAAACTATTATTTGAAAAAATGCAACATGTGTTTTGAATTAATTTCTACAAAAATACAAAGTTAAAATAAGGAATTATGTTCTAAAATTTGATTATTTTGCAACGAATATTGAATTATTGCTATGACAGAAATTACAAACTATATCACAAACGACTATAAGGCTATTGATAGTCAGGAAACTATTGCTAAAGTGCAAGATTTTTTTGTAGATGTTTCTTTTTCACATTTTTCTGTTTTAAATGAAGGAATTTACATAGGATGCATTGCTGCAGATGATGTTGAAACATTTGATACTGATAAAAAAATTGCCGATTATAAATATACTTTAGAAGGTTTTTTTGCTAGAAAGAACATGATTTGGCTTGATGTTTTAGAAGTATTTGCCAAAAACCATTCTAATATTGTTCCCGTTCTAGACGAAAACAATTTATATTTGGGATATTATGAACTTGAAGATATTGTGAAATTTTTTCATGAAACACCATTTTTAAAAGAACAAGGCGGCATCATTGTAGTAGAAAAAAATTTAGTTGACTATTCAATGAGTCAAATAGCTCAAATAGTAGAAAGCAATAACGGCAAATTATTAGGACTTTTTGTTTCTGAGGCTGATGCTTTAAAACTTCAAATAACTATAAAAATTGCTGTTGGAAGTTTAAATGATATCATTCAAACCTTTAGAAGGTACAATTATGAAATTATTTCCGAACATAATGAAGACAACTATTTAAATAACTTGAAAGAACGATCAGAATATTTGGACAAATACTTAAACATTTAATAAAGGCACCTATTCGTTTATTTGTAAATTAGAAAAAATCTAGTATTGAGAAATTATCAAAATTAACTAGTTATATAATTAATTATGAAAGTAGCCATCTTCGGACAATATTATCAAAATGACACACGACCTATTATTCGTGATATCTTTGTGTTCTTTAACGCCAATAATGTTGAAATGATAATTGAGGAGGATTTTTTAAAAATATTATACGAAAATGAAATAGTAAAAAAAGAATATAAAACATTTAATAGTTACAAATGTTTAGATTCTAGTTTTGATATATTGGTAAGTATTGGTGGCGACGGAACCATTTTACGTGCGGCAACATATATTCGAGATTCTGGCGTTCCAATAATTGGAATAAATGCAGGAAGACTGGGTTTTTTAGCTAAGGTTCAAAAAGAAAATATTGAAATATTCCTTCAATTAGTTCTAGAAAAAAAATATACCATTTCTAAAAGGACACTTTTAAGCTTATCTTGCTCTCCAGATAACGACCAAATAAATGAATTGAACTTCGCAATGAATGAAGTAACTGTGAGTAGAAAAGATACTACATCTATGATAACTATAGAAACGTACCTAAATGACGAATACTTAAATTCATATTGGGCTGACGGATTAATAATTTCAACTCCAACAGGACCAACTGGATATTCTTTAAGTTGTGGCGGACCAATTTTAACTCCAGCAGTAAAAGGACTAGTCATTACGCCTATTGCGCCACACAATTTAAACGCAAGACCACTTGTAATTCCTGATGATACTATAATAAAATTAAAGGTTTCTGGACGCGAAGACCAATACCTCGTTTCTTTAGATTCTCGTATAGCAACTCTAGACAACAATTCTATTTTAACCATTAAAAAAACTCCTTTTCAAATAAATATGGTTGAAATTACAGAAGAAAGCTTTTTTAAAACCCTCAGAAGTAAACTACTTTGGGGTGAAGACAAAAGAAATTAATACTAGTTGTACATACTACTTTCTCTAGTTTTTCGTTTGATATCTATTCATTGAGAAATGAAATCTATTTTTAAAGTTTAACAATGTTAAATTTAATTATTATAAATACTAACAACTTGTTTTATTAGTAGCTATAATTGTTATATTTGCACGCTATTTTTGGATTAATGAAAAGATTAATTTTATTTATTTTTATTTTAGGATTAACAAAATTAAATGCTCAAATACACGAAGTTGGAGTTTTTCTTGGTGGTAGCAATTATATTGGAGATGTTGGAAAGACAAATTATATAAATCCTAATGAATTAGCATTTGGATTATTATATAAATGGAATAAAAGTCCGAGACATGCTTGGAGAATTTCCTATACACAATCTAAAATTACAGCAAATGATTTAGACTCTAAAGTGCCAGGAAGATATAAACGAGGATACGATTTTGAGAACAATATTAAAGAAATATCAGCAGGATTAGAATTTAATTTTTTTGATTTTAATCTTCATGATTTTGAAAAAAAATTAACACCTTATATTTATACAGGATTAAGCTATACCAACTATGATGAATTATATGTTATAAATGGCGAAACGAAAACCGATATAAATCATGGTACATTTTCAATACCAATGACAGTAGGTTTAAAAACTAACATAACGCCCAATTTTATAGTAGGATTTGAAGTTGGAGCTAGATATACAATGACAGACAATCTAGACGGAAGTTTACCAAAAAATGAAAACTTAGAGCCTTTAAAGTTTGGAAATATTAATAGCAAAGATTGGTATGTTTTTTCGGGATTTACATTAACCTATACCTTTGGAGAAAAGCCTTGCTACTGTGCAGATTAGAAAAAAAATATGAGTTTAATAGAATCTATAAATAAAGACAATTTACCCAAACACCTTGCAATTATTATGGATGGCAACGGTCGATGGGCAAAACAAAAAGGCTTATTGAGAACATTAGGACATGAAAGTGGTTCTAAATCTGTAAAGTCTACTGTTGAAAATTGTGCAAAACTTGGAATAGAAAACTTAACACTATATGCCTTTTCTACCGAAAATTGGAACAGACCAAAACTTGAAGTTGATACTTTAATGAAATTGCTAGTTCGTTCTCTAAAAAACGAACTCAAGACATTACAAAAAAATGATATCCGGCTTAATTCTATTGGTAATCTTACTAAACTACCCAATAGTATTTTAAAAGAACTAAACGAAGTCATTGAAAAAACAAAAAACAACACACGAATGACTTTAACACTAGCATTAAGCTATGGTTCTCGCGAAGAATTATTAAATGTTGTTAAAATCATAAGTGATAAAGTTAAAAATAATATAATTTCAATAGACACTATTGATGAATCAATTATAAATCAGCATCTTTACACGCACAATCTGCCTGATGTAGATTTATTAATTAGAACCAGTGGCGAACACAGAATAAGCAATTTCTTACTATGGCAAATAGCCTATGCAGAACTGTTTTTTACCGATGTTTTATGGCCCGATTTTACAGACGAACATTTATATGAAGCCATCATTAGCTATCAAAAAAGAGAACGAAGATTTGGAAAAACAAGTGAACAAATTAAACAACCCTAATAAAGTGCCAAACAATTACATCAAATCATTTATAACACTTTTATTTTTAGGAGTTGTTTTTCAATCAAATGCGCAAGACAGACTTCCATTTGATCAAGCAAAAAAATACATTCTTGCCAATGTAAATGTCATAGGTAAAATTAGTTATAATCAACAAACAGTTGTAACATTTGCCGGATTAGAAAAAGGTCAAAACATAACCGTTCCCGGAGAAGAAGTAAGTAATGCAATAAAAAAACTTGGTAAACTTGGGCTTTTTAGCGAAATTGACTTTTATGTAAATGAAGTAAAAGGTGACAGTATCTATTTAGATCTTGAAATTGTAGAATTACCTAAACTTAACGAAGTAAAATTTGTTGGTGTAAAAAAGAATAAAGTAGAAGATTTAGTAAAAGAAAACTCTTTGACTAAAGGCAAAATAGTGAATGAAAACCTTCTAACTACTACTAGAAATTATCTAGAAACTAAATATAAAAAAGAAGGCTATTTTAAAACCAAAGTTAACATTCGCACGGTTGCAGACTCAACTGGCAACAGCGTCAATATGATTGTAAATATTGATAAAGGAGAAAAAATCAAAATTTCGAAAATTGCTTTTGAAGGAAATGAAAAAATTTCTGATCAAAAACTTCGAAAAGCGATGAAAAACACTAAGCAAATAAATCCGATAAGAGTATTAAAAGCATCAAAATTCATAAAGAAGAAGTATGATGAAGATTTAGTTAAAATTATTGATGGTTATAAAGAAAAAGGATACCGCGATGCACGCATTATAAGTGACTCTGTATGGGTAGACAAGAAAAAAAATAAATTAGCGATAAACATTAAAGTTGAAGAAGGTAGAAAATATTATTTTGGTGATATAAAATTCTTAGGAAACTCTGTCTATTCTGATCAACTACTTAATAATATTCTTGGAATTAAAAAAGGTGATACTTATAATGGTGTACTTCTTGAAAAAAGAATAGCTGATAAATCTAAACCAGACGGAGAAGATATTACCAATTTATATCAAAACAATGGTTATTTATTTTCTACAATAAATCCAGTAGAAGTAAAAACAGCCAACGATTCAATAGATTTTGAGATTAGAGTTACTGAAGGTCCAATTGCCTATTTTAATAAAATAACAGTTGTAGGAAATGACAAAACCAATGATAAAGTTATTTATCGTGAATTAAGAACAAAACCAGGAGAAAAATACAGTAAAGAAGACCTTGTAAGAACTATTAGAGAGATTGGTCAATTAGGATTTTTTGACCCAGAAGCAATAGACCCAAAATTTAAAAATGTAGATCCAACAGCAGGAACTGTAGATATAGAATACAACCTTGTAGAAAAAGGATCGAGTCAAATTGAACTTCAAGGAGGTTATGGTGGCGGAGGTTTTATAGGAACTTTAGGATTATCGTTCAATAATTTTTCTGCTAAAAATTTATTTAAAGGTGCGGCATACAAACCACTTCCTATGGGAGACGGACAAAAAGTATCGTTGCGTTTACAAGCAAGTTCATTCTACCAAACATTTAGTGTTTCGTTTTCAGAACCATGGTTTGGCGGAAAAAAACCAGTAAGTTTTTCTACATCATTATCACAAAGTAAACAATTTTTATATACAGGAAGTTCAAGTAGCGTTGATAAAAGTAGAAGTTTCAACATCACATCGTTATCTATTGGTTTAGCAAAAAGATTGACAGTGCCAGATGATTACTTTGTACTTTCAAATGCATTAAGTTTTCAATATTATGACTTAAACAACTACAATACTGGTTTATTTACATTTGGAAACGGATCATCTAAAAACTTTGCATTCAATATAGGATTAACAAGAAATAGTAAAGGCGACAACCCAATATATCCAATAAAAGGATCAGAATTTAGTATTTCTACAAAATTTACACCTCCCTATTCTTTGTTTAATAAAATTGACTATGCCAATCTAAAAAACGAACAAGAATACAAATTACGATACGCTAGCACATCGGGAATTTCAACAACAATAAACGCTGCAGGTGAAATTGTTAAAGATGGAGATTATATAAAACAAACAACAAACAACTCTGGAATCTATGAAAAAGTAGATAGTTTTGAAAAAGCAGATGCTGACCAAGCCAAAATAGATCAAAAAAGATTTAATTGGTTAGAATACTACAAAGTTAAATTTAAAGCCGATTGGTATACCAAATTATATGGTGATTCGCAACATGCATTAGTTTTAAGAACCTTAGGAGAGTTTGGATATCTTGGCGCATACAATTCAGCAAGAGGAGTCGTTCCATTTGAAAGATTTTTTGTTGGTGGAGATGGATTAGCTAACTTTGCATTAGACGGAAGAGAAGTTGTACAACTTAGAGGTTATCCAAATCAATCTTTATCCTCAACAAATGGTGGCGTTATTTATAATAAATTTTCTCTAGAACTAAGGTATCCACTAACATTAAAAGGTGCAGCATCTATTTATGCACTATCTTTTCTTGAAGCTGGAGCATCTTATGACAATTTTAAAGATTATAATCCGTTCTTACTACAACGATCTGCTGGTCTTGGTATAAGAATATTTATGCCTGCCTTTGGATTGCTAGGAATTGATTTCGCTCACGGTTTCGATGCAGTTCCTGGAACAACAGAAAAAAGTGGATGGCAAACACATTTTATAATTGGTCAACAATTTTAGTATATTTGCTTAACATTTCTAAAACATAACAAGTATGAAGAAATATTTAGTATTGGTCTTGCTTACTTCATTATTAGTATCTAATAATGCAAAGGCACAAACACGCGGAATTAAAATAGGTTATATCGACATGGAATATATACTAGAAAAAGTACCCGATTATGCCGAAGCCAAAAATCAATTAGAACAAAAAGCAGAAAAATGGAAACAAGAAATTGAGACCAAAAAAAATGACATAACTAAATTAAAAGAAGCTCTAAAAACTGAAAAAGTTTTATTGACTAAAGAACTTATTGCCGAAAGAGAAGAGGAAATTACTTTTCAAGAAAATGAATTACTAGACTATACCCAGAAAAAATTTGGGCCAAATGGTGATTTAATTATTCAAAAAGCAGTTTTAGTTAAACCTATACAAGATCAAGTTTTCAATGCAGTTCAAGACATAGCTGAAGCAAAAAAATATGATTACATATTTGATAAATCATCCGATTTAACAATGCTATTTGCAGCAAAAAAACACGACATTAGCGACCGCGTTGTTCAAACACTTACTCGATCTGAGAAAAGAAAAGAAATGAATAATAAGCAACTTAAACTTGAAGAAGAAAGAGAACGTAAACAAGACATGATTGATGACAATCCTGAACTTTCTGAGAGACAAAAACTTATTGAAGAAAGAAAAAATGCTCGACTAAAAATGATTGAAGATAAAAAAATTGCAGCCGAAGAGAAGAAAGCCGAAACGGATGCAAAAAGAAAGCAATTACTAGAAGACAAAAATAATAAAAAAAATGGCACAGTTTCTGATAAGTCTAATATAGAAATAGCTAAAGAAGGAAAAGATGCCGAAGCTACTTCAAGCGCAGTAGATAAAAAAGCTGCTGCCGATGAAGCTAAAAAGAAATCTTTAGAAGAAAGACAAAAAATTATTGATGACAGAAAAAAAGCATCAGAAGAAAAAAGACTAAAAACAATTGCCGACAGAGAAGCTGCAAAAAAAGCAAAAGAAGACGCAAAGAATAATAAACCATAATAAATTAAAACAATAATTAACACTAAGAATGATGAAACAATTTAAGACTTTTTTAATAGCTGCCGTAGCTTTACTTGGTTTTCAAACAATTAATGCACAAACAAAAATTGCTCATGTAGATACTAATGATATCATGACAAAAATACCTGCTGCATTAGATGCTCAAAATCAATTAAAAAAACTAAGTGATACTTATACTGCCGAGTATAAAACTATGGTTGACGAGTATCAAGCAAAAATTAAAAAATATGACACAGAAGCTGCAACAGTAACAGACGCTGTTAACCAAACACGTCAATCTGAAATGCAAGATATGGGAAGAAGAATTGGTGAATACCAAGAAACAGCTCAAAAAGATTTACAGAAAAAAGAAGCAGATTTATTTAAACCAATCACAGAAAAAGTAAAAGCATCTATTCAAAAAGTTGGAAAAGCTAAAGGTTTTCAATATGTTTTAAATGCTAGCGATCTATTATTAGCTGATGGTACAGATATCACTGCTGATGTAAAAAAAGACTTAGGTTTCTAATCTAAATTCTTTTAATAATACAAAACTCAAACAAAATAATAAAACTGTTTCGATATAAATTCGAGACAGTTTTTTTTTACATTTGTTTTATGATAAATAATAATCCAATAGGACTTTTTGATTCGGGAATTGGCGGAACTTCCATTTGGAAGGAAATTCATCAATTACTTCCTTATGAAGATACTTTTTATCTAGCTGATAGCGCAAATGCACCTTATGGCCAAAAAACTAAAGATGAAATCATTCAACTAAGTTGCAAAAACACCGAGTTTCTTTTAAACTTAAATTGCAAAATAATTGTTGTTGCTTGCAATACAGCTACAACCAATGCTATTAAAGAACTTAGAACAAAATATGATATTCCTTTTATAGGTATTGAACCAGCAATTAAGCCTGCAGCACTTCATTCACAAACACAAAAAATTGGAATTCTTGCCACAAAAGGAACCCTAAACAGCGAATTATTTTATAAAAATGTAGAACAATTTCAACACATCAAAATCATAGAACAAATTGGATTTGGATTAGTTGAATTAATAGAAAACGGCAAAATATATTCGTCAGAAATGACCAAATTGCTAAAAGAATATTTAACACCAATGATTGCATCTAATATTGATTATCTTGTTCTAGGTTGCAGTCACTACCCTTTCTTGATTCCACAAATTAAAAAAATTCTTCCTTCAAATATAAAAATCATAGATTCTGGCGAAGCTGTAGCTAAGCAAACTAAGAAAATATTAAATGAAAAAATCGGACTAAGAGAAATTTCCAAACAGAGTTCACAAATTTTTTATACCAATTCGACAACTAATGTACTTTGCGATATACTAGAAAATAAATACGAAGTAATTCACAAACCGTTCTAAAAGGCTTTGCATTCAAATTCTTAGCATAAGTTACGACCAAAAAGAGTATCTTTGCAAAAAATAAGAGCATGAATAATTCCAATAATAAAAAACGAACTGGGTCAAGCAAGCCAAGTGGTGATAGAAAAAAAACTACATCAACTCCTAAGCCTGCAATGGACAAACGTTCTCAGAACAGAAAACCAGTAGTTAAAAAAGATTCTCCAAATATCCCAAAACCCATAAAATCGGACGAAATTAGATTGAACAAATACATCGCTAACTCTGGAGCTTGCTCGCGTCGTGATGCTGATATTTACATTCAATCTGGTAACGTAAAAGTAAATGGAATTCCTGTTACTGAAATGGGACATAAAATAAAACCTGGTGATGTTGTAAACTTTGATGGTGCAACATTAATGCCAGAGAAAAAAGAATATTTTGTTTTAAACAAACCCAAAAACTTTACAACATCTAACGAAGAAGTTGAGCATAGAAATGTTTTAGAACTTATTAAAGGCGCTTCAACATCTCCAATGGCACCTGTTGGAAGAATGGATAAAAATACTACAGGATTATTGTTGTTTACAAACGACACTGATATTATTAGAAAGTTTAGTTTGCCAAACCAAAAATCACCAAAAATCTATCAAGTAACTTTAGATAAAAATTTGAAATTTGAAGATTTAGAAAAAATAGCTTCTGGAGTCACTCTGGACGGCCACCGTCTATTTGTAGAAGAAATTAGCTATATAGAAAATGAGCCTAAAAACGAAATTGGTATAAAATTAAGAACTCCAAATGTAAAAGTTGTTCGAGCAATTTTTGAAAATTTCAAATACACTGTTATAAAAGTAGACCGAGTTGCCTTTGCAGGATTAACTAAAAAGAATTTGCCGCGAGGAAATTGGCGTGTGCTAACAGAGCAAGAAATTATAAATTTAAAAAACATATAACCACGCACATGCGTGGTTTTTTATCGAACATGAATTCTCAAAAAAATCTTTCTATTGCACATGCTTGGTTTGACGCATTTAACGCTCACAATCTTGAAAAGTTACTTTCATTATACGATGATGATGCCGAACATTTTAGTCCAAAATTAAAAATTATACATCCCGAAACCAATGGATTATTGACAGGAAAAGAGGCACTTAGAACTTGGTGGCAAGAGGCATTTGATCGTTTGCCAACTTTAAATTATAAAGTGAAATCACTAACTGCAAATTCAGATAGAGTATTTATGGAATACATTAGAACTGTAGAAAATGAAGAGGATATACTAGTAGCAGAAGTGCTAGAAATTAAAGAAGAAATAATTGTTGCCTCACGAGTTTATCACGGATAACATCCTGAAAAACAAAATGTAAATTTTAATTAAATGCCGTTAATTTACTTTGTCAAAAAGAACTGCACAACGAATTAAAATGAATAAATAACCATTTATTAAAATAACTTTTGCAAAAAATACAATTAAAGGCATCAAAAAAATTCGTATAATTGCATACTAATCATAAAATTAAATATCATGGGCTTAGGAGGATTTTTTAAAAACTTATTTGGTTCAGCCAAAGAAAAAGTAAGTGAAGTTGCTGACAAAGCAGAAGATTTAGCAACCGAAGCAATTCATAATGCAAAAGAAGCTGCTGCTCCATTAATGGATAAAGTAGAAGATTTTGCAGATGCAGCAAAAGAAAAAGTGAGCGAATATGTTCCTGCAGCAAGTGAAGCTATTGAAAATGCAGTTGAAACTGTAAAAGAAAAAGCAAGCGAATTTGCAGATAAAGCAGAAGAAATGGCTGGTAATGCTGTAGAATCTGTAAAAGAAAAAGTAAATTCTTTTACAGATGATGCTAAAGATGTTGTAGAAGAAACTAAAACAAAAGTAGCAGACGAGACAAACAGAGTTGAAGAAGACGCTGATTAATTTCAGAAAAAAACTATCTTTGTAAAAATTTAAATCACACTTTTAGTGTGATTTTTTTATTATGGAAAAACTACTTTACATCGCAACTATTGAGGATTACACAAAACTTTTGTATAAAATCCTAATAGATTATTCTCCCAAATTAATCACTGCAATTATTGTTCTTATTGTGGGTTTATATGCCATTCGATTTATTAATAGATTGGTTAGAAAACTTATGGTAAAACGCGAACTAGAACCAACACTATCCAATTTTTTGGCAGATTTATTAGTTTGGGCTTTAAGGATACTTTTATTTGTAACTTTCATATCAAAACTAGGAGTTGAAACAACTTCTTTTGCTGCAATACTTGGCGCAGCAGGTTTGGCTGTTGGATTGTCATTACAAGGATCTTTATCAAACTTTGCTGGCGGAATGCTAATAATATTGTTCAAACCTTTTAAAGACGGCGACACAATTGAAGCGCAAGGCGTGATTGGAACCGTTTCTGAAATTCAGATTTTTGTAACCAAATTACTTTCGGCTAACAATCAGACCATTTATATTCCTAATGGGATTTTATCTAATGGAATAATTACAAATTACTCTGTTGCCGGAATGCGAAGAGTTGATTTGGTGTTCTCTTTATCGTATGACACCGACATTAAAGCTGCTAAAAATGTAGTTTTGGAAGTAATGAGAAGTCATTCTAAAGTTTTAAAAACTCCAGAACCAGTTGTTGTAGTAAAAGATTTGACTGATAACGCTATTCATTTAGCCATTCGTCCGTGGGCAAAAAATGAAGATTTTAGTCAGGTTTCTTCCGATATTTTAGAAAATTGCAAAACTGCTTTTGATTTAAAAGGAATTGTAATTCAACCTTATGTGAGAGACGTTACAAAGTAATTACCTATTTGGCAAACATAAAATCTTTTAGATAATATGGCTCAAAATAAGCTACATCTTCAAAGTTATTCTGTTGGAATTTTCGAAATGAAAGCGCACTCATTTGCTTAGCTGAAGGAAAAATAAATTGATCAAGAAAAACAAAATTAGACTTTGTTAAAACTGTTTTTGCTTTCTCATTACTATCACCTACAAAATAAATAGTTTCAGAAAAATTTGAAAAACTATCTTCTGTAAGTACTTCTGCTTGAACCTCTCGAATCATTTCATTTTTGGAATTGAAAATGGCACTATAAACTTCCATTCTTCGAGCATCTATCATTGGAATTATCAAACCATCCTCTACAACAGCTTGATTAGCTAATGAAGCCAAAGTATCAACAGCTATTAAAGGGATTCCTAAAGCATAGCAAAAACCTTTTGCCGTAGAAACTCCAATGCGCAATCCAGTATAAGAACCTGGACCTTGACTTACTGCAATCGCAGCCAAATCACTCATTGAAATTCCTGCTTCTTTTATAATTTCTTCAATAAAAACATGCAATTTTTCGGCATGAGAATATCCTTGCTCTGCAATTTCTTTACAAACAATTGTAGTTCCATCTTTGGCCAATGCCACAGAGCAATTTTTGGTTGCCGTTTCAATATTGAGAATGTACAAAACTATATCAATTTAAATTAAGCTACTTTTTCTTTTCGGTTTTGGTATTGGCAGAGGCAAGTTTTACTTTATCACCTGAATTTAAATCTTTAGAAACGGTAACATATGGTCCAGTAATAACTTGATCTCCTTTTTGCAATCCCGATATAATTTCGATATTAGTGTCGTCTTGGATTCCTGTTTTTACAATTCTGATTTTAGCTTTATCACCAACTTTTACAAAAACACATTCTAGTTTTTTATCGGTTTTAGCCTTTACTTTATCACCTTCTTCTTCACCTACAACAACTTTTTTAGTAGCTGTAGTATCTGATTTTACAACCACTGAACTAATTGGCACACCAATCACATTCTCTTTTCTTGTAGTAATAATATCAACCGTAGCAGTCATTCCTGGTCTAAACGGAGAATAAGTTGCTGGTTTTCCTGCTAATAAATCTTGGTATGACTCTTTAAGAATTCTAATTTTTACTTTAAAATTAGTAACTTGATCTGCTGTAGTTGTAGAACTTGCAGAGTTAGAAATGCTTGTAACAATACCTTTAAATTCTTTTTTCAAATAAGCATCAACTTGTATTTTTGTTTCGTCACCTATGTTAATTTTTACAATATCATTTTCGTTTACGTCAACTTCAACTTCCATATTATTAAGATTTGCAACTCTCAATAATTCAGTACCTGTCATTTGTTGTGTTCCTAAAATTCTTTCACCAAGTTCAACACTCAACATAGAAATTGTTCCGTCTGCTGGAGCATAAATAGTTGTTCTTCCAAGATTATCTTTGGCTTCACTTACACTTGCAGAAGCACTTTGAACATTGTAATAAGCAGATTGTTTGCTAGCTTTTGCAACTTCAAAAGAAGCAATTGCTTTGTCCCAATCTGATCTTGAGATGATTCCTTTTTCAAACAATGTTTTGTTTCTTTCATAATTGGCTTGCGCTTCTTTAAATGAAGCATCGGCCTGACTTAAACCTGCTTTTGTTCCAGAATAATTAGAAACCGAACGGTTTAATCCTGATGTATATAAATCGGGATTTATTTTAACTAATAAATCACCTTTTTTAACCACTTGACCTTCTTTAACAGGCAAAGCAATAATTTCACCCGAAACTTGAGAAGATATTTTCACTTCAATTTCTGGCTGAATTTTTCCTGTTGCAGAAACAGTTTCAACAATAGTTATGGCATCAACTTTGGCTGTTTCAACTTCAATAGATGTATCTCTATCTCCAAAAACTCCTGCTTTTGACAATGCTACTAGCAAAATAACTAATGCTACTATTACTCCTAATATAATGTAAATTTTCTTTTTTGACATGGTGTTATCTATTTTCTATTATTGGTATTCCGAAATAAAACTCTACTACTTTAACTTTAAAAATATAATCAAATTTTGTTCTTAAAACTTCAGATTGTGCATTAACATAAAGTGTTTGCGATTGATTGTAATCAAAACTGTTCATCATTCCTACAGCATATTTTTCTTTAGCATAATTTAAAGCTTCTTTTCTTGCATCTAGTGCAATTTTAGAAGATTCATAAGCATTTAAAGCACCTTTTGCATCTGTTATTGCAGTATAAACATTTCTCTCTAAGTCGGTTTCTGCCTGTTTTTGAGTAGTTTTTGAACGTTCTAAAGCAATTTTTGATCGCTCAACATTGTTCTTGACAGAAAATCCATTTAAAATTGGAACGCTCAATTGCACACCAAAACTGTGGCCTTTGTTATTGCTAAACTGATCAAACAAAGGAAGTGGACCAGAAAAAATATAATTATTATTAGCATCAACACCAACAATTCTATCCGAATAACTAGCTCTTGTACTAAAACTATAAAAACCCGATAAAGTAGGTTGATAAGCACCTTTAGCAATAGTAACGTCTTTCTCTGCAATATCCAAATTGGTTTTTGCAATTTTTAATTCAACACGTTCTTGTTTAGCCTTTTCAATAATTGCCTCTGGTTGCTCAAGCATTGTAGCACTTGGCTTTGCATCATAATCAGTATCGGCAATATCAAAATCTTTAAATTCGTCTATTTGTAATAATTGTGCCAAACTCAATTTAGATAAAAATAAAGCATTTTCGGCAGCAACAACTTTTTGATTATCAGAGGCAACTGTAGCTTTCACGTCCAATAAATCTCCTCTTGCAACAACTCCAGAAGTAACCAATTCATCAGTTCGTTTTAATTGCTTTTCATCATTAGACAATTGCTCTTTTTGAACTTTCAAATTTTCTTTATTGAAAAGAATTTGTAAAAAAGCATTGGCAACATTTAACGAAACATCATCTTTCATTTTAGATAATTGATACTGTGATGCAATTATTGAAAGAGTAGCTCTTCTAAGTTTGTTTTGATTTTGCAATCCGTTATAAATTGCAATATTAGAACTCAATCCAGCCGAAGTAAATTGTGTTGTTTGATTTTGTAGCAAACCAGTTGTAATGTTCTGGTTCAAACCAATATTCCACGAGTGCGAGGCATTAGCATTAATATTTGGAAGAAAGTTTCCAATAGCGTCTTTCTTAGAAATTGCTGTTGTTTGTGCATCCAAGTCGGTTTGCTTTATGCTAATATTATTTTTAAGAGCATATTCTACACATTCTTGCAAGGTCCACTTTTTTGTTTGCGCTTGAGACGTCAATCCCAAGAACAAAACAAATAGCATCATTATTTTAAAACTAATTATTTTACTCATGTTGTATCTTCTATATGGCATCTGCAATAACAGATTTCATGTTCTTATTTTAAAACTGAAAACATAATTTGCAAATTTAATCGTTTTATAATAAAAACAACTAAATTAATATTTTCTTATCAGACGTTAAATTGGTTTTTTTGTTACATTCACACCGAAATTAATTTTGAATTTAAAATGAAAAAGATTTTTATCACTTTAAGCTACTTTACCTTCTTGTCTGCTTTAATTGGCTGTTCTTCAACCAATAAAATAGCAACTTTAAAACCCGAACCTTCACAAAATGTTCCTATGGCATATAAAACAACAACTTCTTTTGTGAGCATGCCCATGGAAATTTCGCTAAAAGAAATAGAAAATCAACTAAATAAATCTTTAAACGGATTGATTTATGAAGATATAAATCTTGAAGATGACAAAACCGAAATGAAAATCTGGAAAACAGCTCCGATAAAATTAATAGAAAAAGATGGGAAAATACAATCGGTTTTACCCATGAAAATTTGGACCAAAATAAAATACGGAACCGAATTTATGGGCTTAAATGACACTAGAGAAATAGATTTAAACGGAACCATAACTTTATTAAGTGATGTGAAATTGTCCAATTGGAAAATGATTACAACCTCTAAAATGGAAGATTTTGAATGGAGCGAAAGCCCAACAATATTGGTTGCAGGAAAAAAAGTACCTATTACCTATATTATTAATCCAACCTTATCGATTTTCAAATCTAAAGTAGCCAAGAAAATTGACGAAGCCATTGAAAAATCATGCGATTTTAAACCTTATGTTTTAAATGTTTTGCAAACCATGAGTACGCCATTTCAAACTAGCGAGCAATATGAAACTTGGTTCAAACTTAATCCCATTGAAGTCTATGTAACCGATGCCGTGATACAAAAAAATAAAATCAACATGGATTTAGGTTTAAAATGCACCATGCAAACTATGGTCGGTCAACAACCCAAAACCACGTTCGATAAAGAAGTAGTTTCGTTTAAACCAGTAACTAAAGTTCCAGATAAAACTGTTGCAACCGTTGCCGCAATTTCTACTTATGAAAGTGCTTCACGTATTATTACTAAAAATTTTCAAGGAAAAGAATTTGGTTCTGGAAGCCGAAAAATTGTAGTTCAAAAAGTCGATATGTGGGCTAAAGATGGCAAAATGATTATTGCTTTAGACATGACAGGAAGCATCAACGGAAGCATTTACTTGTCTGGAATTCCAAACTACAACAGCATTACAAAAGAAATTTATTTCGACCAAATGGATTATGTATTAAACACCAAAGGACTTTTAACAAAAACTGCCAATTGGCTTTTGCAAGGTACTATTTTAAGGAAAATACAAGAAAGTTGCCGTTATTCTATCAAGGAAAATCTAGACGAAGGAAAGAAAAGTTTACTGCCTTACCTAAACAATTATTCACCAATGAAAGGCGTTTTTGTAAATGGTACAATGAACGATTTCGAATTTGAAAAAGTAGAACTAACCAACGATGCCATCATCGCATTCATCACCACAACTGGCAAAATGAATGTAAAAATTGATGGAATGGAATGATTATTAAATTATCTCTTTATTTATACTAATTAGAAGCGAATGGTCTTCCCATCATTGCCAACCTTATTCCTGCTGCCTTTCCATCTCGTCCCAAAAGACGATATTCCCTTGCATCAGGGCTAGATAGTTTTTGTCTTTTATAAAATTTCAGGTTTCAAAAAAACTATTTTTAAGTATAGTATTTATGAACTAAACCCAGCTACTCTGCCTTTTTCTTGCTGTACATTCTGTAAACAACAATAGCTACAACTCCAACAAGAATGTAAGGAATGACCATTAAATAAACAATTCCGTCGTTTACTGCTTCTGCTTTGGCAGTATTTCCTTCACTTTCTAATGATGCTCTGCACATAGCACATTGCGCTTGAGAAGCAATTGGCAATAAGCAATAGGCAATAAAAAAAAGTACCTTCCAAAACCCATTCACTTTTGAGTTTTGAATTTTGGCTTTTGAATTAATTAACATAATACGGAGCAATCATTAAATAAACAATAACACCAGTCACTGCAACATACAACCACAATGGAAAAGTGATTTTGGCTAATTTTTTATGTCTATCAAACTGTTCTGACAATGCTCTAACATAAGTAAATAAAACCAATGGAATTATAATGACCGAAAGTGCAATATGTGTTATCAAAATAAAGAAATATACATATCTAATGATTCCTTCACCACCAAATTTTGTAGATTCAGAAGTCATGTGATAGGCAACATACATAACTAAAAAAACTATAGAACAAGCGATGGCACTAGTCATTAACTTTTCGTGTAACGAACGATTTCCGTTTTTAATAGCTCTTACAGCAAAAATCAACAACAAAGCTGTAATACCATTTATGGAAGCATAAATTGGAGGTAAAAACGAAAGTGGCTCTACTTCTATCCCAAAATCTTTAAGTTTAACACTAAACAATAATGCCACAACAATAGGAATTAGTAATGAAACTATAATTATTGGCGTTTTAAATTTTTTCTCGATTGCTTTATTTTCCATGATTATTCTTCTAATAGTAATTTAATATCTTCTTTTATTGCTTTCACTCCAGATTGTTCCAATCCATCATAATACAAAATAGGGTTTCCTTGCTTGTCTTTTCTGCATCTAATGTTTCCTTGTTTGTCTATCAAGGCAAAAAGTCCCGAATGTTCAAAACCACCATTTACTTTGCCGTTTTCTGCTGCAAACAAATTGAATCCTTTATTGGCTAATCCAAGAATATATGCTTTATCTCCAGTTAGAAAATGCCAATTAGACGAAGTTGCACCTATCTCTGTAGCGTGTTTCTTTAAAACTGCAGCCGTATCATTTTCTGGATTGATGGTTATTGAAGCAATTCCGAAGTTTCCGTTTTTAGAAAACTCATTTTGAATCTCCACCATATTTTTATTCATAACAGGACAAATAGAGGGACAAGTAGAAAAGAAAAATTCAAGAACATAAACTTTTCCAACATACTCTTTATTAGAAATTTTGACGTTGTTTTGATCCGTCAATTCAAATTTTGGTGCTGGTCCAATTTTCACTAAAGACGGTTCTTTTATAATTTCGTGAGAAAGACTCATTCTATCATTTTGAACCACCGATCCGTTTTTAATTCTATCAACAATTCTAGGAATAAATATAATTCCAAAAATTAATATGATTAATGAAATTCCAATGTATGATTTATTTTTCATCTCAATTATATTTGTCTGGTTGCATTATGATTTTTTTTCAAAGCTAATCTATATTCGGCGAGAATAATTTTAACATCATCTGTCATTTGGTTGTAAAGATCAGATACTAAAACAGTGTTATAACCTTCTTGATATTCTAGCTTACCTTTTTTATCATGACCTTTTCTTCCTCTTAAATTTCGTTTTTTATCAATTATAAACACATTTGGTGTTCCAAGTTTATCATCAAGTTTACCAACTAATTGAAGTTTATTATAAAACGTTTGGATTTCTTGAGGAGTTCCAAAAACAAAATTCCAACCCGATTGCGTTCCTAGTTTTTGTAAATCTATCTGCAATTCTTTTACTTCGTTTTGAGTTCCTTCTGGCAATATCATTACCATTTGAAAATCCTTGAAATCTTTATTTCGCGCATAAATTTTTTCGTAAAGATTAAAGAAGTTTCCTTTATGCTTTAAAACATCTTGTCCTATAAAGCCAAGAATTGTAATTTTATTAGTCAACGCAACTGGTTTATTGTCTAATGTTTTCCAAGAACTAATTTCGGGAATATTTTTAGTAATTGTAGGAAGGTTTGCAAAACTGTTAACGCCAGATGCAAAAAAAAGATAAGCAACAATTGGAAGAATAAATAATATAAATAGGACTATATTCTTTTTCATTTTTTTTATTATAATTTGATTCTACAAAAATAAAAAAAAGGTACGCAATGCGTACCTTTTTATTGAATTAATATAATGTTAAAAATTCCATTTAATTGTGGCATTTTTGAAAACGCCATAAATGTAATGTCCTTCTGTTAACAAAATAAACACTAAATATAAAATTAAGAAAATTACAGTCCAAACTACAGCTCTTCTCAAGGCTGGAGTTTCGCCTTCCATGTGCATGAAAGCCCAAACAATGTAATATGCTTTAAAAACCGTTAAGATAATAAATATCCAATTTAATAGGTTCATACCTAAAAAATTAGTTAAATGTAGTGACTCTGGCTTGATGATTCCTAAAATAACTTCTACAGTAGTAACTACTGATAAAAGTGCAAAAACCATCCAAATTCTTTTTGTATTAGAAACGTGTTCGTGTGACATAATATATAATTTCTAAAAATATTAAACTAAGTAGAAGAATGTAAATACGAAAACCCAAACTAAATCGACAAAGTGCCAGTAAAGTCCAACTTTTTCAACCATTTCATAGGTTCTTCTTTTTTCATACGTTCCCAAAAGAACATTGATAAAAATAATGATATTAATGATAACTCCAGAAAATACGTGAAATCCGTGGAAACCAGTAATAAAGAAGAAG
This sequence comes from Flavobacterium sp., assembly GCF_043778725.1. Classification (GTDB taxonomy): domain Bacteria; phylum Bacteroidota; class Bacteroidia; order Flavobacteriales; family Flavobacteriaceae; genus Flavobacterium. Next base: position 39,641 of record NZ_JAYWFT010000065.1, read on the forward strand.
AAATCGGCAAACAATTTACTTCCGTATTCGTTGTGTTGCAAGTTAGCACCTTCAACAACCATAGTTGCATCAGCCAATCTTTTTTCAGATTCTGCTCTTGACAATACAAATTTATGTTTCGGTCTGTTAAGTGATTTATCTTCGTTTAATCCTTTAGCAGTTTCTAGCGTTTCTGGATCATTGATTACTTCAGTTCTTATTAATAAGTCTGGATGCGATTTAAATCCGGCTTGAACCTGCTCTACAGAATAAGTAGGTAATGAACCTTCCTCCATAAACCATTTTCCTTTTCCTCTTGTAAGTTGTTCTCTTTCTTTAGGAATACTTGTATCTGCGAACTCTTCAAGAGCAACGCGTTTTCCTTTAGCATCAACAAACTGAAGAATACTTCCTCCTTTAGTTTCGATAGCACCATATTCACCTTGAATGAAGTTTTTCCATTCCCAAGCTTGTGAACCAACGAAAATTAAACCTCCAATGATGGTCAAAAACATGTAGAAAGCTACTTTTCCTTTATTCATATTGTGACCAGCATCAACAGCCAAAACCATTGTTACAGATGAACCAATTAAAATAAAAGTCATTAATGCCACATAATACATTGGCATTGAAACTCCGTGAGCAAACGGAAAGTGCGTAAACACTTCATCGGCTAGAGGCCAAGTTTCAATAAATTTAAATCTAGAAAAACCGTAAGCTGCCAAAAATCCTGAAAAGGTCAATGCATCTGAAACGATGAAGAACCACATCATTAATTTTCCGTAACTTGCTCCTAATGGCTCATTTCCGCCATCCCAAGTTTTTCCTACAGTATTTGCAGTTGTAACTGTCGATCCCATAAAAAGTTGTTGTTAAAAAGTTCCCAAATTTACGTTTTTTTCTTATTTAAAGAAATATAAAAACAAAAATAAATAAATCCACAAGAAATCAAGAAAGTGCCAGTACATTGCACCTAGCTCAATACCAAGAAATTGTGACGAATTGTACTTTTGTTTAAAATGATTATAAATTATAATTAATAGCGAAATTATACCTCCAGACAAGTGAGCAAGGTGTACATAGACCAAAACATACAAGAAAGAAATGGTAATTGAACCCGATCCACCAGTTGGATACAAATGACTATCGAATAATTGATTGAATCCTTGAAGTTGCGAATATACAAAAGCTAATCCAAAGGCTAATGTGGTCAATAAGAAAATAGTTGTTGCTTTTCTGTTGTCTTTTTGAATTGATTTTTTAGCCAAATGAATGGTTACACTACAAGCCAAAATAAAAATTAAACTAAAGAAAAAAGAAATAGGCATTTCAAAATTTGTCAACCAATCTGGTCGTGACTTGCTTACAACCAATGCGCTTGTTAAACCAGCAAACATCATGGTCATGCTTATCATTGCGAAAATCAACAAGAGTTTGTATGACCTTGCTGTACGCGATTTGTATTCTTCATTTGTCATCATAACTATCTTAAAAATTTATCTGTTATATAAATTATTTGCAACAAGGTAATATAAGAAACACTAACCAACATCAGCGTTCGTGCTGCTTTGGGCGTTCTTTGTTTATAAAGTTTTACTGCATATACAAGCATCCACAATCCTAATAAAAACACAAGAACTGCTGCTATTGGACTGATAAAAAACTGTCCGGTAAATCCAAAACATGGCAAAAGTGACGCAACAATTAACCAAAGTGTATATAAAATAATTTGGACTGCCGTTTTATTATCTCTTTTCCCTGTTGGCAGCATAAAAAAACCTGCTTTTTCATAATCTTCAAACAAGAACCAACCGATTGCCCAAAAATGAGGAAACTGCCAAAAAAACTGAATCATAAATAAAGTTCCTGCTTCAATTCCGAAATTTCCTGTGGCGGCAACCCATCCTAACATAAAAGGAATTGCTCCTGGAATTGCTCCAACAAAAACAGATAAAGATGTTGCCGTTTTTAATGGAGTGTATACACTTGTATATAAAAATATTGAAATCGCTCCAAACATTGCTGTCTTTGGATTAATCATATACAATAAAATCAATCCGATTATGGTGAGTAGACTTGCTATAAACAAAGCTACATTGGGCGACATTCTTCCGGCTGGAACAGGACGATTTTTAGTTCTATCCATTAATGCATCTAAATCTTTTTCAATAACTTGATTGAATGCATTGGAAGCTCCAACCATACAATAGCCTCCAACAGAAAGCATAATTAAAGTTGCCCAACTAAAAGGATGACTAGAATTGAACCCTAATAAATAGCCTGCAATTGATGAAAAAAGTACACTTACTGCCAATCCGGCTTTGGTGATTTCTTTAAAATCTTGAAAGATGGCTTTAAATGAAAAAGTATTTGTTGAAGTATTCAATGTACTTGAAAATTGTTTTTAGTTTTCGTGATGCAAAAGTAGTTTATCAAAAAGGATTTGACAAAAAACAATTGATAAAATTAATAAAAACAATGCTTTTTTCTAATAATCAAAATACCAATTGAATATATCGCATCTTAATCCTAAAGAAAACCATGTAGTACTATCTTTTTTAACCAAATCTGTTTCAGCATTCGGACTAAAATTTCTGTAAATTAAACTTCCAAAAACTTTTAAATTTGTTGCTGGATTGATTAAATATCCAGCTTGTAAATCGGCGATAAAAATATTGGTTTTATTTCCTTGACCAATTACAACTCCCGTATTGTACGGACGATTATCATCATAACTTAAATAGATATTTCCTCCATAATTATAAGAATCTGTAGCGGTATTAAAATCTAGTCCTCGAATACCCATTGTGATTTTCGCATCGGCAAAATAGCGACCTTTGTGATAACGTGCAATTGCTATTAACTCTTGTGCATTTCCACCCCATTGATGTCCAAGACTTTGATTACTACTTCCGTAATTTGTCAATGCATTACTATGAGAATATACGTAAGGACGAACTCTGTTGTACTCAACTTGCAGTAATAAATTATCAATATTAAATGCATTGAAGTATTTTGCTCCTATTTGATAGGCAAATTTATTTTTCCAGCTTTGGTTTCCAGCTTTTACTTCACTAAATGAAAACTCATCAATTAGAAATTGTCCGTAAAAATTAAATTGATTGTTCAATTTATATTTATATGTTAATCCCAAAAGAGCATTTCCGCTTTTAGACGAAGCCGAAATTTCTACGGCACGATAAAAAATAATTGGATTTACAAAACTCATATCAAAACCACGATTGTTTTGGTTAGCCCAAACAACTGATTCAAAAAAACCAAGATTCAATTTTTTGGTAACATTCCAACTCAAATAATGGTTTGCCATAAATTTAGTAGCATATGTTCCGTCAACAGTTGCGGCATCACGAACATCTTTTAGCCACATGTAAGTATTGGTATATTTAATTTTCCAAAACGTAGTATTGATTTTAAAATAGGGATACGGACTAACGCCATCGCTCAAAATTAGCGAACGGTAACCGTCACCAATAAAATTTCTTCCATAACCCAATTGCAAATCAAACGACTTGCTTGGCGCAAAAGTCAAATTAGCTTCTGCCATAGGAAAATCGTACGCATCGGTTTTAAACTCTTTTGCAATTCCAATTCCAGGAATTATTGCAGGATTTCCTCCTGATGGACGTATCGAATTTGCATAATTATTGAAATAATCTGCAAAACGTCCTTGACTTTCATAAATGGTTGTTGTAAAATTCAACTGCGCTCCTATTCCACCTCTAATTTGGATTCCGCGTGTGTTTACATAGGTATAATCCTTTTTACTTGGATCACTTTTCCCTAGTTGCAAGTCAAAAATTGGATTCATTGTAAACCAATAATCATCACCTTGAATTGCTACTGTATTTTCGTTCCACAATTTTTTGCCCCACCAAGAAGTTTTGTTTTTCATCAACTTTTGGTTTTCTTCTTCTAGATTGTAATATTTGAAAACTTCGGCATAAGTATAAGGTTTAGAAGCTGTATGATTGTTACTTCCCACACGATTCATAGCTGGATCAAATTGAGCATAATAACTGTGCGAAAGCGGAATGCTTAAATGGCTTTTAAATTGTGGATTACTGAATTTTTTATAGGCTATACTATCAAATTCTGTAAGTTCTTTATTTTTATCTTTTAACGAATATACTGTAGATTGCGGTTTAGAATCTTGTTCTTTTTGAGCTTTTGCATCAGCAGGATTTTGCAACGGAATGGCTATTTTAATCGTGTATTTAGCATATGTTGGTTTTCCGTTGTAAGTTGCCGGACTCACTTTGGGTAGTTTTGCAAAAACACGTTTGCTTTCTGCAATCAAATCTTCGTTGTTGGCATCTACATATTGTACTTTAAAAGTTCCCTTGTCATCTACTTCAAAAAGTACAATTACCGTTCCTTTATAATCGGAAGCAAGATTTTGTGGCACTTTATAATTGGTAAATACAAATGTTTGCACTTCGTTATCAAAGCAATTTTCTAATTCTTTTCCTTGTAATTTTTCACAGCTAGGAAAAATCGGCATTTGTTCGCTATTTTTTTGAGCCAAAGCAGTTGTAAGACTTAAAAATAAAAAAAGTAACGTTATGTTTTTGAACATTTTAATATAATAAAAATTAGTAATTGCTAGTTGTAGTTTCGCCATTGGCAATCGCTTTGGCAGATGATGTTCCTATTCTTTTTACGCCAAGTCTTATCATTTCAACAGCTTCGTCATAAGTTCTTACGCCACCAGCTGCTTTTATAGAAAGAGGTGAGCCGTTTTCGAGCATTATAATAATTGCTGGAACTGTTGCTCCGTTTGGCAATCCGTTTTCGGTTTTGTAAAATCCTGTAGATGATTTTACAAATACTGATTGATAACACTCTTCTTTAAAGTTAGACATCACCACATTTTTTATCAATGCAGACAATTGTATAATTTGGTCGTTGCTCAGCGCGGCAACTTCAATAATCCATTTTACAATTTTATGGTTTTCTAGTCCAAGTTTAGTTCCTTCTAGAACTTCTTTTTTCACCAAGTCTATTGCGCCATTTTTAAACGCTTCATAGTTGCATACAAAATCCAAATCGTCGGCACCATCAGCAATTGCTATTTGAGCTTCTGTAAGTTTTTCTTCTAGCAAATATGTTCCTTCATGAAAACCAATTACGGTACCAATAGTAAGTTTAGAATTGGAATCGATTACCATTTTCTTCGCCATGGCAACCATGTTTGGTCTAATCATGATTAATTTAAACCCTTCATCAATCGCTTCTTGAACAAAGTTTTTTACAACTTTAGTATTTTCGGCAACAGAAAGACCAGCTTGATTGGGCGTTTTTAAGTAAGTCGAATCTAAATAGTTCTTGATGTTCATTTTGTTATTTATCAATGGATAAAGGTACAAAAAAAGTTTTTCGTTTTATCGTGAACAAAAATAACAATAATTGGTTGCTTGTGAAGTTTTGTTTTTAGTTATTTTTTTTTTGAGGAGTGCATGGCTAGTAATTTCCTTGCTATCCATTTTCCTGCTATCCATTACAATTTCGTCTCGTTCCAAAAAACGAGACGATATTTTCATTACTATCAGGACTAAAAGGTTTTGTCTTTTGTGAAAATAAAAAACAAAATCCTATATTTGTTTAAAATAAAATTGCCTTGAAAAAAGTTCTTCCTTTTTTTTCTTATCTCTTCCATCCCATTTTCATTCCTATACTAGGAACCGTTTTTTACATTCTCAATAGTGATGGCTATTTTCCAAAAGAACAATACTATTTATTACTCTTTCAGGTAATAATTATTACTTTTTTTCTTCCGTTATCCTTTTTTTATTTGCTAAAAACCTTTGGAAAAGTAGACACAATAATGCTTTCTGATGCTTCACAAAGAAAAATTCCTTTATTGATGCAAATTGCTTTAACCATAATTCTCATTAGTAAAAGCGTAACAATAGAACGATTTCCAGAGTTATACTTTTTCTTTCTTGGCGGAATTTGCAGTACCATAATTGCATTTGCTTTAATCTATGCTAAGATAAAAGCTAGCATTCACATGATTGCCTTAAGTGCATTAAGTTTTTTTGTAATTGGAATGAGTGTTCATCATGAATTAAACATCATATACAGTATTGCAACACTTTTTTTAGCCACAGGAATTGTTGCTTCGTCAAGACTTTTTATGAAAGCACATACCATGGAAGAATTGATAATTGGCTATGTATCTGGAATGTTACCCCAAATGGTTTTGTGGGTATTTTGGTTATAAAATATAAAACTGCAATCCTACATTAAAGGTACTCATTTTAATTTTTTCACCATCAATTTCACCCGATTTAAATATTGGATTTAATCCATAATACGCATAGAAATTCCAAGTATTCCAGCCAGCAGCCATGTAGCACCCATATTGCAATTTATTTAAATCTGGATTCTTTTTATAGATATTTGTTTGCACATCATTTACAAATTTATAGCGATCACCAATTAGGTAACTAAGTTTAAAACCTGTGTAAACCCTCCAAAATTTATGACTTTCTGGTGTAGAAGCACGCCATCTTATTTCTATTGGTAAATCAATATAATGCAACGATAATTTATTTTTATCATAATAAATATCTTGCGATAGTAATTCATAATTATTATCAGAAACTCCATTAGAAGCCTGAGATTTATATACATACAAATTACTATTATAAATATTTAATGAATAGCCCAATCCTGTGGCAAAAGAGAAGGTTCGGCTTTTATTGATAGGCATATCTCTTAAAAAACCTATACAAAATCCGGAAGAGAATTTATTTTGGTTCAATCCCTTTAATTTTTGAAGATTATTATAAGTAAAATTCAAATAAAATTGATCTTCACGATATAAAGAATCTACAACTTTAGTTTCCGCAACTTCTTGTTGTGCAAAAGCACATAAAGAAAAAAAGAAGATCACTATGAAACTATATAAACGCATAGTAGTAAACGTTAATTAACTAAGCAGAGAGGAAGGGATTCGAACCCTCGATATGTTGCCATATACACGCTTTCCAAGCATGCGCCTTCAGCCACTCGGCCACCTCTCTAATTGGGATTACAAATAACTATAAAATTTATCAATAATCAAAGTTTAAGTTTAAACCATTTCACCTCGAAGCGAAGTTTCAAAAATGGTTTTAAAAACATTAGGAGCCACA
>NZ_JAYWFT010000066.1:0-14441 GCF_043778725.1 Flavobacterium sp.
CGTGCAATAGTATTTGACACAACAGGAAATCTAATAGTTGGTGGGAATTTCACAACCGTTAATGGTGTGTCTAGGACTTATTTTGTCAAGTTTAATGCATCAATTGTTCCATCTGAATTTAAACAAGCAAAATTAGATCTAACTTCCGGTCCAACATTAGTAAAACTACCACCAATATATATTTTTCCTGATGAATTGATTACTATTGATAGTACTTGTCCGTTTACATTTGGATTAAAACTGTTCAAGCTACCATCGGCATTTATTTGAGCCAATCCATTACGTACAACTCCATTTATAGAAGTAAAACTACCGCCAATATACCAACCACCTATGGGATTTGGAACTATAACATTTACGGTACCAAGTACTTTTACATCATTTATGTTAAAAGTTGATGTTGTATTGCTAGTTAATTTTACAGCCGTGCCACAATACTCTCCAACGCTTGTGAAAGCACCACCTACATAGGTACTTCCGTCGCTTGCTTTGGCGATTGCAGTAACTGTATTGTTAAATGCATAATTGTTAATTTGAGTTTGGGCTTTCGCATTGGCGACTACAAACAACATAATTACAATCAGCACTTTAAGAAACTGATTCCATGCTATTTTGCCTTCTTTGATTTTTTTACCAAAGGACATAGTTACCGTTTTTTTACTTTTAGAATAAGTAGTTTTTTTCATAGAAATTGAGGTTACTTGTTAACTTTACAAAATTGTAAATTAAAAAAATGGAATCATACACGTACAAACCCCTGATTTTAAAGTTTTATATAATAGAAAACCTCTTCAATAATCTGTATCGATTATTTAGGACTTGTAATATTAGTTATAGTACTATTAAACCATACAAAAAAACTCCTCAATTTCTTGAGGAGTTTTAGTTTTAAGCTTGTCCTGTAGGACCAAAATTTAAGGGTATTGGCGGTTGTTCAGAATCCTTAATATCGCCATGAGCTTGTTCAAATCGGTGGATATTTTCTCCAATAGCTTTAAGTAATCTTTTAGCATGTTGTGGCGTTAAAATAATTCTCGATTTAACTTTTGACTTTGGAACACCGGGCATGATGGTCACAAAATCTAAAACAAATTCTGATGGAGAATGATTTATTATTGCCAAGTTGGAATAAATTCCCTCAGCAATTTTTTCATCAAGCTCAATGTTAATCTGTCCAGGTTGTTGATTGTTATCGCTCATGATTAATATACGTATTCTTCTTTGTTAGCCATCAAATCATTATAATCTTCCTTCGAACCTACAATAATATTATCGTAGTCTCTCATACCTGTACCTGCTGGAATTCTATGTCCAACAATTACATTTTCTTTAAGACCTTCTAATGTATCTACTTTACCAGCAACTGCTGCTTCATTTAATACTTTTGTAGTCTCTTGGAACGATGCTGCCGAAATAAATGATTTAGTTTGAAGCGAAGCTCTAGTTATACCTTGCAATACTGGAGTTGCAGTGGCAGTGATAACTTCGCGAGCTACAACTAAATTCTTATCATTACGCTTCAACAATGAATTTTCATCTCTTAATTCTCTTGGAGAAATAATTTGACCCGGTTTAAGACTATCTGAATCACCAGCATCTTCAACCACTTTCATTCCGTATAATTTATCGTTTTCACGAATAAAATCACTTGTATGAATCAATTGCTCTTCTAAGAATAAAGTATCTCCTGGATCTTCAACTCTTACTTTACGCATCATTTGACGAATTACAACCTCAAAGTGTTTATCATTAATTTTTACACCTTGAAGACGGTATACTTCTTGAATTTCGTTAACCAAATACTGTTGAACAGCAGATGGACCTTGAATTCTTAAAATATCATCTGGAGTAATTGCTCCATCAGATAAAGGAACTCCAGCTTTCACAAAGTCATTCTCTTGAACAAGAATTTGACTAGATAATTTAACTAGATATTTCTTAATCTCACCAAATTTAGATTCGATGATGATTTCACGATTACCTCTTTTAATTTTTCCAAAAGAAACTACTCCATCAATCTCAGAAACTACTGCTGGATTAGAAGGATTACGAGCTTCTAACAACTCTGTAATTCTTGGTAAACCTCCAGTAATATCACTTGCTTTAGAAGAACGACGAGGAATTTTCACAAGAATTTTACCTGCTTTAATTTTCTCTCCATCTTCTACCATAAGGTGCGAACCTACTGGTAAGTTGTAAGAACGAATCAATTCGCCATCTTTACCGTAAACTAATAAAGTTGGAACTAATTTTTTATTTCTTCCTTCAGAAATTACTTTTTCTTGGAAACCTGTTTGCTCATCGATTTCAACTTGGAATGATTGTCCTTGTTCTAAATCTTCGTAAGCAATTTTTCCAGTAAATTCTGAAACAATTACACCATTATATGGATCCCATTTACAGATAGCCGCACCTTTTTCAACAACGTCACCATCTTTTACGCTGATAACAGAACCGTAAGGAATATAATGCGTACTTAATAGAATTCCTGTTTTAACGTCAATTAATTTTAATTCTGTTGAACGAGAAACAACAATATCTACTTTGTTACCATCGGCATCTTCACCAACAACAGTTTTTAAATCTTCTATTTCTAGTTTTCCACCAAATCTTGCAATAACACTAGATTCCTCAGAAACTCCACCGGCAACTCCACCAACGTGGAACGTACGAAGTGTTAACTGTGTTCCTGGCTCACCAATTGACTGTGCAGCGATAACACCAACAGCTTCACCTTTTTGAGTCATTTTTCCAGTTGCTAAGTTTCTTCCGTAACATTTAGCACAAATACCTTTTTTAGCTTCACAAACTAGAGGAGAACGTACTTCAACTTTTTCAATTGGAGATTCTTCAATAATTTTAACGATAGCTTCAGTAATTTGTTCACCTGCATGGATAACAATATCAGAAGTTAAAGGGTTGATAACATCTTGCAATGCAACACGTCCTAAAATTCTTTCTCCTAATGTTTCAACAATTTCTTCATTTTTCTTTAAAGCAGAAACTTCAATTCCTCTTAAAGTACCACAATCTACAGAGTTTACAATTACGTCTTGAGAAACGTCATGCAATCTACGAGTTAAGTAACCAGCATCCGCTGTTTTAAGAGCCGTATCCGCAAGACCTTTACGTGCACCGTGAGTAGAAATAAAGTACTCAAGGATAGAAAGACCTTCTTTAAAGTTAGAAAGAATTGGGTTTTCAATAATTTCACCACCACCAGCAGTAGATTTTTTAGGCTTCGCCATCAAACCACGCATACCAGTTAACTGACGAATTTGTTCTTTAGATCCACGCGCTCCAGAGTCAAGCATCATATATACCGAGTTGAAACCTTGTTGGTCTTCTCTAATATTTTTCATTGCAAGTTCTGTTAATTGCGCATTTGCAGAAGTCCAGATATCAATAACTTGGTTGTAACGTTCGTTATTAGTGATAAGTCCCATGTTGTAGTTAGCAGAAATACCTTCTACTTGAACACGAGCATCAGCAATCAATTTAGTTTTTTGTTCTGGAATTCTAATATCTCCTAATGAGAATGACAATCCACCTTTAAAGGCAAATTTATACCCCATGTCTTTCATTTCATCAAGGAAAGCTGCAGTTGTAGGAACGTTGGTTACCGACAAGATTTTTCCAATAATATCACGTAAAGATTTTTTAGTCAATACTTCATTTATAAATCCAGCTGCTTCAGGTACTACTTCATTAAATAATACTCTACCGGCAGTTGTTTGAATAATTTTAAAAACTTGTTCTCCACTTTCGTTAAAATCTTTAGCGCGAATTCTAACACGAGCATTCAATTCTAATCTTCCTTCGTTTAAAGCAATATTTACTTCTTCGGCAGAATAGAAAGTCAAATCTTGACCTAAAATTTTATGCTCTGGAGTAGACAAACGTTCTTTGGTCATATAATAAAGACCAAGTACCATGTCTTGAGAAGGTACCGTAATTGGAGCACCATTCGCAGGATTCAAGATGTTGTGAGAAGCCAACATCAATAATTGTGCTTCAAGAATAGCTTCTGGTCCAAGTGGCAAGTGAACTGCCATCTGGTCACCATCAAAATCCGCATTAAATGCAGTACACACTAATGGGTGTAATTGGATAGCTTTTCCTTCAATTAATTTTGGTTGGAATGCTTGAATACCCAATCTGTGTAATGTAGGAGCACGATTCAGTAATACTGGGTGACCTTTAATTACATTTTCTAAAATATCCCAAACAACAGGTTCTTTTTTGTCAATTATTTTCTTTGCAGATTTAACTGTTTTAACAATTCCTCTTTCGATTAATTTACGAATAACGAATGGTTTGTATAATTCGGCAGCCATATCTTTAGGAAGACCACATTCGAACAATTTCATTTCTGGTCCTACAACAATTACAGAACGCGCAGAATAATCGACACGTTTTCCTAATAAGTTTTGACGGAAACGACCTTGTTTACCTTTTAATGAGTCAGATAAAGATTTTAATGGTCTGTTAGATTCAGTTTTTACAGCAGAAGCTTTACGAGTGTTATCAAATAATGAATCTACTGATTCTTGTAACATACGTTTTTCGTTTCTCAAGATAACTTCTGGAGCTTTAATCTCCATTAATCTTTTAAGACGGTTGTTTCTAATGATAACTCTACGGTACAAGTCATTCAAATCTGAAGTTGCGAAACGACCTCCATCAAGTGGCACTAACGGACGCAATTCTGGTGGAATAACTGGTATAACTTTAAGAATCATCCATTCTGGACGGTTCTCTCTGTTTAAGTTAGAGTCACGGAAAGATTCAACTACTTGTAATCTTTTTAATGCTTCTGTTTTTCTTTGTTTAGAAGTTTCATTATTTGCGCTGTGTCTTAATGAATAAGAAAGTGCATCTAAATCAGTTCTAGCCAATAAATCCATAATACATTCTGCTCCCATTTTGGCAACAAATTTATTAGGATCAAAATCGTCAAGATATTGATTTTCCATTGGAAGGGTATCTAAAATATTTAGATATTCTTCTTCTGTTAAAAAGTCAAGACGTTGCAAAGATTCACCTTCTGCATTTTTAGCAATACCTGCTTGAATAACTACATATCTTTCGTAGTAGATAATCATGTCTAATTTCTTAGATGGCAAACCTAAAATGTAACCAATTTTGTTTGGAAGTGAACGGAAATACCAGATATGAGCAATTGGCACAACAAGATTGATGTGTCCTACTCTATCACGACGTACTTTTTTCTCTGTAACTTCAACACCACAACGGTCACAAACGATTCCTTTGTAGCGAATTCTTTTATATTTTCCACAAGCACATTCAAAATCTTTTACTGGACCGAAAATTCTTTCGCAGAAAAGACCATCACGTTCTGGCTTGTGAGTTCTGTAATTAATTGTTTCAGGCTTTAAAACTTCACCTCTAGATTCAGCTAAAATTGATTCTGGCGATGCCAAACCAATTGAGATTTTTTCAAATCTTTTAGGAGCTGTACCTTTATTATTGTCTTTGTTATTTCTATTATTCATCATAGTTTTTACTATTGATTTATTTGCAATTAAAAATTGATTTTAGTTTAATACTATAATTAAACTACTACCGCGGATTACTTCTCTAAACCTCAAAACTAATTTTTGAAGTGCTAATTATAAAATTAAGAAATTTTATAAAAAATCGGAACGATTTACGGGTCTAAATCTTAAAAACTCTTTAAAAAAGTATTCAGTCTCAGCATACAGTTTGCACTGCGACTGAGACTGAAAACTATTATTATTCTTCTAATCTGATATCTAAACCTAGACCTTTCAATTCATGCATTAATACATTGAATGATTCTGGCAATCCTGGTTCTGGCATTGATTCACCTTTTACGATAGCTTCGTAAGTTTTGGCTCTACCAATAACGTCATCAGATTTTACTGTTAAAATTTCACGTAGTGTACTTGATGCACCATATGCTTCAAGTGCCCAAACCTCCATCTCTCCAAAACGTTGACCTCCAAATTGAGCTTTACCTCCAAGTGGTTGTTGCGTGATAAGTGAGTATGGTCCGATTGAACGTGCGTGCATTTTATCATCAACCATGTGTCCAAGTTTCAACATATAGATAACTCCAACTGTTGCTGCTTGATGGAAACGTTCTCCTGTCCCTCCGTCATATAAATAGGTATGACCAAATCTTGGGATTCCTGCTTCGTCTGTTAGTTCATTAATTTGATCTAAAGTTGCACCATCAAAGATTGGCGTTGCATATTTACGACCTAATTTTTGTCCTGCCCATCCAAGTACAGTTTCATAAATTTGTCCAATGTTCATACGAGAAGGTACACCTAGTGGATTCAATACGATATCAACTGGAGTTCCATCTTCAAGGAACGGCATGTCTTCATGACGAACGATACGAGCAACGATACCTTTGTTACCGTGACGTCCAGCCATTTTATCACCTACTTTTAACTTACGTTTTTTAGCGATATACACTTTTGCAAGTTTCAAGATTCCTGCTGGAAGTTCATCTCCAACAGTAATTGTAAATTTCTCTCTACGTAAAGCACCTTGTAAATCGTTTAATTTGATTTTGTAGTTGTGAATTAAGTCGTTAACCAAACGGTTAGTTTCATCATCAGCAACCCATTGTCCTTTAGTTAAGTGAGCAAAATCTTCAACAGCATAAAGCATTTTCTGTGTATATTTTTTACCTTTTGGTAAAACTTCTTCACCCAAATCGTTCATTACACCTTGCGATGTTTTTCCGTTTACAATTAGAAATAATTTTTCAACTAACTTGTCTTTCAATTCAACAAATTTTGTTTCAAATTCTAATTCTAAAGAAGTTAAAGCATCTTTATCTTGCGTTCTCTTACGTTTATCTTTTACCGCTCTTGCGAATAATTTTTTGTCTAAAACTACACCGTGTAACGAAGGAGATGCTTTTAATGAAGCATCTTTTACATCACCAGCTTTATCACCGAAGATAGCTCTTAAAAGTTTTTCTTCTGGAGTTGGATCTGATTCTCCTTTTGGAGTAATTTTTCCGATAAGAATGTCGCCAGGTTTAACTTCGGCTCCAATTCTAATCATTCCGTTTTCATCTAAATCTTTAGTAGCTTCTTCAGAAACGTTAGGAATATCGTTAGTCAACTCTTCGTTACCTAATTTAGTATCTCTAACTTCTAATGAATAATCATCTACGTGGATTGATGTAAAAATATCGTCACGAACAACTTTTTCAGAGATTACAATTGCATCCTCAAAGTTGTATCCTTTCCATGGCATAAATGCTACTTTAAGGTTTCTACCGATGGCTAATTCTCCGTTTTGAGTTGCGTAACCTTCGCAAAGCACTTGTCCTAATTGAACTCTATCACCTTTTCTAACGATTGGTTTCAAGTTAATAGAAGTACTTTGATTTGTTTTTCTAAATTTAATTAATTGGTATGTTTTTTCATCTGGGTCAAAACTTACCATTCTTTCTTCTTCAGTTCTATCGTATTTGATGGTAATCATGTTAGCATCAACATATTCGATAGTTCCGTTTCCTTCAGCATTAATTAACACTCTAGAATCTGAAGCAACTTGTCTTTCAAGACCAGTTCCAACGATTGGAGCTTCTGGACGCAATAATGGTACGGCCTGACGCATCATGTTTGATCCCATCAAGGCACGATTCGCATCATCATGTTCCAAGAAAGGAATTAATGAAGCCGAAATAGAAGCAATTTGATTAGGCGCGACGTCAGTATAATGGATTTCCGTTGGTTTCACTACTGGGAAATCGCCTTCTTCACGAGCAATAACCGTATCAGCAATAATGTTTCCTTTAGCATCCATTTCGATGTTTGCTTGAGCAATCATTTTACCTTCTTCTTCTTCAGCACTTAAATAAACTGGAATACTTTCTAAATCAACTTGTCCGTTAGTTACTTTACGGTAAGGAGTTTCGATAAATCCCATTCCGTTAACTTTTGCATAAACACCAAGAGATGAAATTAATCCAATGTTTGGTCCTTCAGGAGTTTCAATTGGACAAAGTCTTCCGTAGTGTGTATAGTGAACGTCACGAACCTCGAAACCAGCTCTTTCTCTTGAAAGTCCACCTGGTCCAAGTGCTGATAATCTTCTTTTGTGTGTAATCTCAGCTAATGGATTCGTTTGATCCATAAATTGAGACAACTGGTTAGTACCAAAGAAAGAGTTGATAACCGATGATAATGTTTTAGCATTAATCAAATCGATTGGTGTAAACACCTCGTTATCTCTAACGTTCATTCTCTCACGAATAGTTCTAGCCATACGAGCTAAACCAACACCAAATTGTTGAGACAATTGTTCTCCAACTGTTCTAACACGACGGTTTGATAAGTGATCAATATCATCAATATCTGCTTTCGCATTGATAAGTTCAATCAAATATTTTATAATTGTAATGATATCTTCTTTTGTTAAAACTTGTTTTTCCATTGGAATATCAAGGTTTAACTTTTTGTTCATTCTGTAACGACCTACTTCACCTAAGTTATAACGTTGGTCAGAGAAGAACAATTTATCAATAATACCACGAGCTGTCTCTTCATCAGGCGGTTCAGCATTACGTAATTGTCTATATATATGTTCAACAGCCTCTTTTTCAGAGTTTGTTGGATCTTTTTGTAATGTATTGTGGATGATTGCATAATCAACTTGATTATTTTCTTCCTTATGTAGCAGGATTAATTTTACATCAGCATCAAGAATTTCTTCTACATTATCTTTATCTAATATAGTATCCCTGTCTAATATAATTTCGTTACGTTCGATAGAAACTACTTCGCCAGTATCTTCGTCGACGAAATCTTCATGCCAAGTATTCAATACTCTTGCCGCTAATTTTCTACCAATGTATTTTTTAAGACCCGTTTTTGAAACTTTAATTTCTTCTGCAAGATCAAAAATTTCAAGAATGTCTTTATCTCTTTCAAATCCGATTGCACGTAAAAGAGTAGTAACCGGTAATTTTTTCTTTCTATCAATGTACGCATACATTACGTTATTGATATCCGTTGCGAATTCTATCCATGAACCTTTAAAAGGAATTACCCTAGCAGAATACAATTTTGTACCATTTGCATGGAATGACTGACCAAAGAAAACTCCTGGAGAACGGTGTAATTGAGAAACAACAACACGCTCAGCACCATTTATTACAAACGTTCCACTTGGTGTCATGTAAGGAATTGTACCTAAATATACGTCTTGAACTATAGTCTCAAAATCCTCATGTTCAGGATCTGTGCAATATAATTTAAGGCGTGCTTTTAAAGGCACACTGTACGTTAAACCTCTTTCGATACACTCTTGAATAGTATAACGTGGTGGATCAACAAAGTAATCTAGGAATTCTAATACAAATTGGTTTCTTGTATCGGTAATTGGAAAATTTTCCATGAAGGTGTTGTATAACCCTTCGTTGCCTCTTTCGTCAGATTTAGTTTCCAATTGGAAAAAATCTTGAAACGATTTTACCTGAACATCTAGAAAATCTGGATATTGAGGGATATTTTTAGTAGAGGCAAAATTCAATCTTTCAGTCTGATTTGTTATCATCAATGGACAAAATTTTGATTTAAAAAAAGTAATTTTTGTGTAAAAACACTGTTTAATCTATACTCTTTCCTTTTTATAATCAGCACATCTTTAAAAATAAACCAGGAAAATTAGTTTATTTATTTCATCGTATTGATTAAAATTTTTCGTATTTTAAACTATTTTATAATAAAACTTGTTATAATTTTATTATACGAAAAATGGTTTAGGTCATTAAGCGATTAAACTTAAGACCTAAACCTAGTTCTAAAACTATATAAGAGTTATTTTAACTCAACAACAGCTCCAGCTTCTTCTAACGATTTTTTCAAACCTTCAGCTTCTGCTTTAGTAACTCCTTCTTTGATGTTAGATGGTGCACCGTCAACAAGATCTTTAGCTTCTTTCAAACCTAAACCTGTTAATTCTTTAACTGCTTTTACAACAGCTAATTTAGAAGCACCAGCTTCTTTAAGTACTACAGTGAATTCTGTTTGCTCTTCAGCAGCAGCTTCTCCACCACCAGCAGCAACTACTACCGCTGCAGCAGCTGGTTCGATACCATACTCATCTTTTAATATTGTAGCTAAATCGTTAACTTCTTTTACAGTTAAGTTAACTAATTGTTCTGCGAATTGTTTCAAATCTGCCATTTTTTCTATCGTTTAAAATGTTTTGTAATTTATTTTTGTTTACTCGTGCGCTAATTATTCTGCTGTTTCACCTTTTTGTTCAGCGTTGTTTAACAATGCTGCAATAACGCGTTTAGCAGGAGATTGAAGTAATCCAATGATCTCTCCAATAACTTCTTCTTTAGATTTAAGAGATGCCAAGCTATCCAAAAGGTTATCACCGATATAAATTTCACCGTTGATATAAGCTCCTTTGAAAGCTGGTTTATCTGATTTTTTTCTAAAATCTTTAATTATTTTTGCAGGTGCATTTGCAATATCTGCGATAAATATTGAAGAGTTACCTTTTAATATTGATGGTAAATCACCATAATCATTAGCAGATGCTTCCATTGCTTTTTCTAGCAAAGTATTTTTAACAACTTCCAATTTAATTCCAGCCTTAAAACAAGCTCTTCTTAAATTTGAAGTAGTATCTGCATTTAATCCTGATGTATCAGCAATATAAATGATATTACTTTCAGCCAACTTTGCAGTTAAATCTTCTATCGCGATTGATTTTTCTTCTCTAGTCATAATAAAATTTGTTTAACTACCAATTATACAGCTTTAGGGTCTAAAGCAATAGCAGGACTCATTGTACTAGATAAGTGAATAGACTTAATATAAGTACCTTTCGCTGCAGTTGGTTTTAATTTAATTAATGTTTGAATGATTTCATAAGCGTTGTCTACAAGTTTGTCAGCATCAAAAGAGATTCTTCCAATTCCTGCATGAACGATACCAGTTTTATCAACTTTAAAGTCAATTTTACCAGCTTTAACTTCTGCAACTGCTTTACCAATTTCCATAGTAACAGTTCCAGTTTTAGGGTTAGGCATTAAACCTCTTGGTCCTAATACACGACCTAAAGGACCTAATTTACCCATAATAGATGGCATAGTGATAATCACATCAACATCTGTCCATCCATCTTTAATTTTTTGAAGGTAATCGTCTAAACCTACATAGTCAGCACCAGCAGCTTTCGCTTCTGCTTCTTTATCTGGAGTTACCAAAGCTAATACTTTAGTATCTTTACCAGTACCATGAGGAAGCGTTACAACACCTCTTACCATTTGATTTGCTTTTCTTGGATCTACTCCTAAACGAACAGCAATATCTACAGACTCGTCAAATTTTGCTGAAGCAACAACTTTCAATAAAGATGAAGCATCTTTTAAAGAATATAGTTTGTTTTTTTCAATTTTTGAAGCAGCCTCTTTTTGTTTTTTTGTCAATTTTGCCATTTCTTACCTTAATTTAGAGGAGAATCTCCAGTTACAGTTATACCCATAGATCTAGCTGTTCCAGCAATCATGCTCATAGCTTTTTCAATTGTGAAAGCATTTAAATCGACCATCTTGTCTTCAGCGATAGCTTTAATTTGATCCCAAGTTACACTAGCAACTTTTTTTCTATTAGGCTCGCCAGAACCAGATTTCAACTTAGCAGCATCCAATAATTGAATCGCAGCAGGTGGAGTTTTTACAACAAAATCAAAAGATTTGTCTTTATACACGGTAATTTGTACCGGTAAAATTTTGCCAGGTTGATCTTGGGTTCTAGCATTAAATTGCTTACAGAATTCCATGATATTAACACCAGCAGCTCCCAGAGCAGGTCCAACCGGTGGCGATGGGTTCGCAGCACCTCCCTTAACTTGTAGTTTAACTACCTTACTAATCTCTTTAGCCATTGTTTAAAAATTTAACACACAATCATTGGAAGCGATTGATGTGGATTTATTATGTATGTAACAAAAATTATACTTTTTCTACTTGCATAAAACTCAATTCTAATGGAGTTTTTCTTCCGAAAATTTTAACCATTACTTCAAGTTTGCGCTTTTCTTCGTTGATTTTTTCAATTGTTCCGTTAAAACCATTAAAAGGTCCATCAATAACCTTAATTGTTTCATCAATTTTAAAAGGAATAGATTGCGTATCAACATTTACAGATAATTCATCAACCTTACCTAACATTCTATTTACCTCAGACAATCTTAATGGAACAGGATCACCGCCCTTAACCTCACCCAAAAAACCAATAACACTAGTTATAGATTTAATAATATGTGGTATCTCACCAATAAGGTTAGCCTCGATCATAACATAACCTGGAAAATAAACTTTATCTTTAGATATTTTTTTTCCGTCTCTTACCTGAACAACTTTCTCTGTTGGCACCAATACTTGAGAAACATAATCACTCATGCCAAGTCTATTAATTTCAGTTTCAATATAGGCCTTAACCTTATTTTCCTGTCCACTAACAGCTCTAACTACATACCATTTTTTCACACTATTATCAGCCATCGCAAAAATATTATCCTTTTATCAAATTGAAAAAACCTGCAATTGCCTTAGCACAAAGCTCATCTACACCCCATGTTGCCAAGGCGAAAATCACTGAAAAAAGAGCAACAACAATTGTTAATCTTTGAACTTCAGCCCACTCAGGCCAAGTTACATTTGATTTTAATTCTTCAAATGCTTCTGAAAAATAATTTAATACTTTTGACATAATGATTTATTTTATTGCACGGGCGGAGGGATTCGAACCCCCATCAACGGTTTTGGAGACCGCTATTCTACCCTTGAACTACGCCCGTTTGATAAAATCCAGCAGAACAACCAAAAGGCTTCCTGCTGGATTCTTATTTTATTTATATTTATTCTACGATTTCAGTTACTTGACCAGCACCAACCGTTCTTCCACCTTCACGGATAGCAAAACGCAAACCTACGTTCATTGCGATTGGACTTAATAAAGCTACATCAATTGTTAAGTTGTCTCCTGGCATAACCATCTCTACTCCTGTAGGCAAAGTGATAACACCCGTTACATCAGTTGTACGCACATAAAACTGTGGACGATAATTATTATGGAATGGAGTATGACGTCCACCTTCTTCTTTTTTCAAAATATAAACCTCAGCTTTGAATTTAGCATGTGGTTTTACCGAACCTGGCTTAATGATAACCATTCCTCTTTTGATAGATTCTTTATCAACACCTCTTAACAACAAACCTACATTATCTCCTGCTTCACCTCTATCTAGGATTTTACGGAACATCTCAACTCCAGTAATAGTAGAAGTTAATTTTTCAGCTCCCATACCAATAATTTCAACTGGATCACCAGTATTAGCAACACCAGTTTCGATACGACCTGTAGCAACAGTTCCACGACCAGTAATTGTAAATACATCTTCAACAGGCATCAAGAATGGTTTTGCTGTATCACGAATTGGTTCTTCAATCCATGTATCACAAGCTTCCATTAATTCGATAATTTTTGGTACCCAAGCTGGATCGTTATTTAATCCACCTAAAGCTGAACCTTGAATCACAGGACCATTATCTCCATCATATTCATAGAAAGACAATAAATCTCTGATTTCCATTTCAACCAATTCTAATAATTCTGCGTCATCAACCATATCCACTTTATTCATGAATACAACAATTCTTGGAATTCCAACTTGACGACCTAAAAGGATATGCTCACGAGTTTGTGGCATTGGCCCATCAGTCGCAGCTACTACTAAGATAGCACCATCCATTTGAGCAGCACCAGTAACCATGTTTTTCACGTAATCTGCGTGACCTGGACAGTCAACGTGTGCATAGTGACGATTAGCAGTTTCATACTCAACGTGTGATGTATTAATAGTAATACCTCTTTCTTTTTCTTCTGGAGCATTATCAATTTGATCAAATGATTTTGCTTGACAATAACCTGCATCAGACAATACTTTAGTGATCGCTGCAGTTAATGTAGTTTTTCCGTGATCCACATGCCCAATTGTACCAATATTAAGGTGTGGTTTGTTACGATTAAAATTTTCTTTTGCCATTTTAATTAATTTTAAACTTAGTTATATATTTATTAGTGTTCAAATTTTACATTTTTGAGCCAACTACGGGAATTGAACCCGTGACCTCTTCCTTACCAAGGAAGCACAGCAGAGATAATTGGTCGTAAACGTTGTTCAATTGGAAGCTGCAGATTGTCAAAAACGGTGTTCAATTGGAAGCTGCAGATTGTCAAAAACGGTGTTCAATTGGGAGCTGCGTATTTTGTAAACGTTGTTCAATTGGAAGCTGCAGATTGTCAAAAACGTTTACGACCAATTATCTCTGCTGCAATTTAACTCCGCTTTCGAGTACCTCGAATAATTATTATGGGTGTTGTCCCCTAAGCCGGCTGACTACA
>NZ_JAYWFT010000067.1:0-5603 GCF_043778725.1 Flavobacterium sp.
TGGGTTTTTATCCCAATCTTCTAGAAACCATTGGCTGTCAATGGTGATTAATGTTATGTTATCGGTAATTTTTTGGTCTTCAATGGCACAATTTTTTCTGGGCAAAAATGCTTTTTTATCTTTTAAATAATTTGTTACCAGTTTTGATTGTGCTTTCAATCCTTTAATACCGCTATACCAATCGTGATTTCCTGAAATAAAAATGGTGTTCCCTTTGTAGTCATCGGTAATTTTGAGTTGGTTTAAAAGTTTAGTTTCTGCCAAAGCATAATCGGGATTGTCTTTATCTGACGGCAAACCTTTAGGATAAATATTGTCTCCAAGAAATAGTAAAGTACTGTTAGTATTGGCTTGGTCTATTTTATTTTTTAAAATTGATAAAAGTGATTGTGGTTTAGGTTGATCGGCATTTCCGGCATCTCCAATTAAGAAGAAAGCATGATCAATTGCAGTTGTATCTGTTGAAATAGTGGAAGTAGTAGCTGCACTTTTTTTACCAAATTGAGGCTTGTGAGTAGCACAAGATTGAAGCAAAATAAATGAAAGACTTGTTAAAAAATAAATTTTATATTTCTTAAACAGTATAACCCAAAACATTTTCATAATTTAGTACTTTAAAAATTGTTTATGAACCTAATAGCACTTTCTGAAGATTTTGTAAAAAATTTCATCAAAGATAAACTTTCTAATTCATATAAATATCATAATCTAAACCACACTTTAACCGTAGTAAATGCTGTTAAAGAGTTGATGGATTCTGAACTTTTTGATGAAAAAGATAAGCAAGCATTACTGATAGCAGCTTGGTTTCACGACACAGGTTATATAGAAAGTCCTAAAAATCATGAAGATAAAAGTATTGAGATTGTAAAAAATTTTTTAACTAATCAAAATTGTAATTCAGAATTTATTACTCAAGTTGTAGCACTTATTGATGTGACAAAATTTAATCATGTACCGAAAAACAAATTGCAACAGGTTATAAAAGATGCCGATTATTTTCATTTTTCTACTAAAGAATATATAGAAACTAGCGAATTACTTCGAGAAGAGTGGAAGCTTACGTTGAATAAATCGTACACAGATTTAGAATGGTTGCAGACAAATTTAGACATGTTGACGAATTGCCATCATTTTTATTCTGAATATGCTTTAGCAAATTGGCAGCCAAAGAAAGAAAAAAACAGTGCTAGATTGGCTAAGAAAATTAAGAAAATGCAAGAAAATATGAAAGATGATATAAATAAAGTTACAAGAAAAAAAGAGAAAGAAGAACGTCCAGAAAAGAGTATTGATACCATGTTTAAAATTACCTTAACCAATCACATTAGGTTGAGCGAAATTGCCGACAGCAAAGCCAATATTCTACTTTCTGTAAATGCGATTATTATTTCTATTGCCTTGTCAACATTGATTCCTAAGCTCGACAGTCCGAGTAACGCTCATTTGATTTTTCCAACTTTTTTAATGGTGTTTTTTAGTGTAATTTCTATAATATTTGCTATTCTTTCTACTAAACCTAAAGTAACTTCTGGTAAATTTACGCGTCAAGATATTGAAGATAAAAAAGTAAATTTGCTCTTCTTTGGAAATTTTTTTAAAATGCCTTATGAGGAATTTGAATGGGCAATGAATGAAATGATAAAAGATAAAAACTACCTAAACAATTCTATGATTAAGGATTTGTATCACTTAGGATTGGTTTTAGAACGAAAATACCGATTGTTGCGTATTACCTATAATATTTTTATGGTAGGAATTATCGTTTCGGTTGTGGCGTTTGTTTTGGCGTTTAGAGCGGTTGGTGCTTAACTTTTAATTCCCAGTATTAACCACTTTCACACGAATTCCTTTTAATCCAGAAACACCTTGCAAATCTTCAATTTCAAATTGTTCAATATCGGCTTCGATGGTATTTTTAAATTGCAGGTATTTGATGTAATTTAAATATTCTGTTTCTTCTTGTTTGTGCGAATAAACAATGGTTATTTTTTCTTTTTCGGTGATACGTTCTGTCGTTCCTTTTATGTGGGCTTTATCGATTCGTTTTTTTACTACTTCGTATCTTGCATTGTAACTACCATCAACATCAAATCGTTTTTCGTCCATTCTAAATCGTATGGTAATTGGTGAACTAAATACTAAAATTAAGGACGTAACTTCTAGATTGTAAGGTAGTTCCTTTTTGAGCTTATGGTGTTCAAGTTCCATTTCGCATAGCGTTTGCAATTGCCACAAACGAAGATTGTTCAGGTACATTTTATCAAATTTCTTAGTTGGATCAATCGATGCTCCAATGTATAAATTGTGCTCTACACCATCGGTTTTAAAGCGTTCGTAGTAATGCGGAAAAATTTCTTGTGCTTCAATTTGCTTTTGGTCTAAAATTTCGGCTAATTTTTTATTGACAAGCGACAACGAATTATCAAATCTTTTGCGAGCATGATAAAACATTCCGGTTTTTTCATCTATTTTCTTGAAATAACTTTTCACCAACAATTCATCGTCTAGATTGTGCTCTGCATTTCTAATTATTGGATGAATTTCGGTTTCAATATAGTTCTGAATTTGTTGCTCGGTATCTGCTTTTAAAGGCAATTCTACTTCTGCAGCAAACGATTCTAATTCAAATTTTCGTTGTTCTAAAAGCACTAAATTGGAAGTAGCATTTAGGTTGTCAAGAATAGTTATCAACGTTGTTAATTGCTTTCTTAAATCTTCTTTAACCGTGTTGTTTCTGTGTTCAGATGAACCTTTTATATCCATTTCTCCAAACAGTGGAAAGACTTCTTTAAAGGAGATTTCTTTAAAATTATATTCTTTTTGATTGCTATATGTTTGAAGATATTTTTGCGATTCTTTGCGAAATTTCCAATAAACACTGGAGTGAATTGTAGTATATTCTTTTTGGATAATGGCTTCAATTTGATTTTCAAAATCAGAATTGTATCGTGTAATTGTATCGATAAAATAAGGAACAATTAAATCTAATTTATTGGCATTAACCGAGTTTAAAACATTGATTTCTGATGATGCTAGTTCAACAATTCCCATTAGTTTAGCATCGTTTACAATAGGGTAAAAAATGCAACTTTTAATGTTTTGTTTCAGTAAATGTGAGCCTAATGTTTTGTACTCATCGTGTGCTATAAAATGTTCCATATTTGAAATTGCAAACACTTTTTTATCTACGATTAAGCTTTTATAAAAGCATTTTACAAGTTCATTTTTACAAGTTATATCTTCGTTTTCGGCTAATATAAAACTTGGAATTTTTTTAGATTCAAATGGCGTATGAACTAACTTTTGATCTATTTCGTCAAAGATTGTAAATCCAATTTTTAAATCGGAAATTTTAAAAATGGAGCGAAATGTAGTTTCAAAATTCTTGTGTTCACCTTTTTCTCTATCTGATTTTAGCAAATCACTTTTCAGAATTGAAACGGCACTTTCAATGGTAGCATCAAATAATTGTACTATTCCAAAACCCTTAAAAATCCAACTTTCTTGCGGAAACTTTTCTTTCCAGAGCTTGATATCGTCGTAGTTGTTTCGCAATAAATCAAAGTCTTCTTCAGTCAGTAATTGGTTTTTGCTTGAAGGTAAAATTTCTAAAAAATCGCCATTGTACAAAATCCTGTAATGCTTAACAATTCCGTTAGCATCAGGAATATCATAAAATAATGGAATGTTCAAATCAAAATTTTGACCATAATAGACATTTAAAATCATGCAACAGCTCATGATGTAAAATTGGTCTTCATTGAAATCTCTAAAATTGGCGTCAAACGTGGTTCCGGCTTCCTTTAAAATCTTTTTAAATCGCTCGGTATAATTGAAAGTAAAATCTTGAAACGGAATGGTAACCGCTTTTATTTCGTTGTTAGTAAGTGCTGTCGGAAATAAATCTGACAATAAATAGCGTATTAATTCTTCATTTTTTTCAATCAAATTCAAATCTTCAATACCCGTTTTAAATTCGGGAATAGATTCTATTTTTTCAAGCAAAGCCTTTGCATAATTAGATCTGTAGTCAATATCTGATTTTGCAATTTCTTCTAAACTCTGAATTAGTTTGTGAAATGTAATTTGAATTTTAAACGGACTGTATTTGAACATAACAATCATTTTTAGATTGCACAAAAGTAATATTATTTGCTGTAATTTTTATTTAGGAGAAGTTTAAATTATTATTTTATCATTTCTCTTCACAAAACTATATTTGTTTTTATTTATTTGAAAATGAATCTAATTTTGTTTGTTTTTAAGCACAGTTGTTTATTACCTGCCGTTTTTTTTCTGATAATTTGTTTTTAATATTTCATCTAATGAAAGTTTACTTTCCTTAAAAAGTCGTGATTTATAATTAATTTTTAATTTATCTAATAGCCTAACTATATTGAAACCAGTTGCATAAAAATATCTTTTTCCTGGTGTAAACAACCACGGGTCTTTTTCCATTTTATAATTTTTAAAAACTTTGTATGAATTATATGCTGAATCTGCGCTCACAAGTTTAATATCAGGCTTTTTAGTTGCATATTCTACTTGTAAATTGTATTCAATATACCTTGCAGTCCCTTCCATAGTTTCATAAATCTTTTCGTATTTTTCTATTTCTAAATTTAGTTTTGATTTAGTTTCTAATCTTCTTTCTTCTCTTAAAGTAAAAAAATTTGTAATATAATTTTCTGTTTCAGATTTATTATTTGACTGAATTGCTTTTAATAAAAAATCATTTTCATTTTTGATTTTCTCTTGAAACCAAATATTGTTTTTAAATATATTTGATAGACTGTCCTCACTTACTTCACTTAATTTTAATACTTCATTAATATATTTCTTGTGGATAAATTGAAAACCGTGAAAATATTCGTGTATAATCATAGTCGCCCAATATTCAGTTGATGTTGATTGAGGAAATTTCTTTGATGTAATTTCAAAACTGCTACAATACATAATTGGTGACGGTCTAACAATTTTATCTATACTTTCGTCTATGCCAAAACTTGTTTCCATATGAAATGGATTTTTATCAAATCGTTTTATCGTTTTATAAATTTTTATATTTTTATTTTTAAAAACAAGTATTGGTTTGTAGTAATTGATAAAATCTTCTTCCGGATTTGCTATATATGATTCTGTTTCTGTGAAGTAAATTAATGCTACATCATATTTTTTTTCATCGAAACCCTTCCAATATCTTTTTGCAAGAATAGGTTTTAAATTAAAAATATAGTCTATTCTATCAAAAATGATTTCTTCATTATTTTGTGAATTAACTTTCCCACAAAAAAGAATAATTGACATTATTAAAATTATTTTAATGTTCATTTTATTGAAGGTTTTTGTTAAAAATGGAGGGTAACAGACGTGTGCTTTTCGCATGACAAGTCTTGTATAAAGCACAAGATGTACAAAGTGAATGGGTGCATTTTGCAAATCTCTTAAACATACACACGTTTATCATTTATACATTTGTAAACAACTAAATTAGTATCATTCAAATATAAAAAAAAACACAATAAGTTGTGGCTAAATCTTAATACTAATTGTAAGACTATAGTTGTTGTTCCTAATTAAAAATTGTGAAAAGGAATCTA